>NZ_JAPFEA010000051.1 GCF_026169115.1 Intestinimonas sp.
TGTTTTAGATAACGCCCAATAGTACATATGTGTTCGTTACATGCGCCAGACCTTCGGAGAAGTTGTACATATACCAATATTGGCAGGGTACGACCTGTTTGCCGGTCTTGTCGATAAAGCCCCACAGCTCATTAGCGTTCTCTACAGCTGCCAGCCCCTCAGAGAAAATTCTCACATCCTGGTACTGGCAGGGGATGACCTGCTTGCCGGTCTTGTCGATAAAGCCGTACAGCCCATCGGCGTTCTCTACCGCCTCCAACCCCTCAGAAAAGTGTGGTGGTTGACCGTAGAGATCGGCGCTGGCATATTCCATCGGGATCTCGGTCACAGAGACCGCCAGCGCGGGGGTTACCAGGGACAGGGAGAGCGCCAGGGTCAACGCCAGGGACAGGATCTTCTTTCGCATGCGGATTCTCCTCTCATTTCTCAACTTTGTCATTGGAAAGCAAAACGGACGGGGGGTATACCGGGCAGGCGCAATAACAGGACATAGCGGGCGGTAGCCCACGATGTCCTGCCGCAATTTTACAGTTCTGTTCTAATTTTAACCTATCCTATAAATAATTACAAGGCCATTTCGACAGGATATGCTAAAAGTACTTCGATTTGCCAAGAAAAGCGGATGGCATGATGGGAATAAATGCAGAAAAAGCTGTTTGGACAAGCCGAAAAGCATAAAACTTCATGCGCCAAGCGCGCACCACGAAAACGGGCAAAGGCTTGTGGCGCATGAAGTTTATGCGCATATGGGCCGTCCCGGCCCATGCGCTTTGATTGCATGGCCGTGCCGCGGAAAGCGGCACATGGCCAATTTTGCGATGCGTTTGCATCGCAAAAAGCCCCGGCGCAAAGGGGCAGACAGCACAAATCTGCCCCTCTACGCCGGGGATCGGGTTTTAACGGAATGACGCTGCCGTTGAAGGCAGGGCATTTTTTGCGTGCAGATGGGAGGGCGGCGGTTACAGCTCTTCTTCCCGGAAGGCGGTCATGGCCTCCTGGTCGGCTTCCCGCTTCTCCTCAATGGCTTCCTTGAGCAGCATATCCTTGACCTTCATGAGCCGGATGGTGTTGGAGCGCTCGTTTTCATCCAGCTTCATGGAGATATACTTGATGGATTCCTGCATCTGGGGGATCTTGACGTATTCCAGGGCGTTGACCCGGCGGCGGGTCTTTTCGATCTCCTCCGCCAGGAGCTGAGCCGTCTTTTCCATCTCGGCCAGCCGCAGCATATCCTGAAAAACGCCGGAGAGGGCGTCCACCGCGTCGTCCAGGGCGCCGGAGGTGGCGGCAAAGCCGTAGGGGTACACGTCCCCGGCGTCGGCGGTGCGGGTCTTGAAGTGGTACTGGGGCACGTTCACGGACATGATGTTCTGAAAGTCCATGGTGAGCTCCACCGACTGCTTGGGATACATGAGGGACTGCTTGAGCATCTCGGTGGACATGAGGGCGCTGGCCACGGTAAAGGAGCCGTGGGCCGCCATAAGGGCGTCCTCCACCTTTTTCCGGAGGGCCCGGTTTTCCCGCACCACGTCCAGGAACTGCTTCATCAGCTCGTCCCGCTTGTCCTTGAGCAACTTATGGCCCCGGATGGAGGTCCTGAGCCGGGTTTTGAGCCGGGTCAGCTCCTGCCGGGTGGGATTTACGTTTATCGCCGGCATAGCTTACCCCTCCTTTTTCGGGAGGTACTTCTCGATATACTCCGGTTTGATCCGCTTGAGCTCAGAGGTGGGCAGGATGCTCAGCAGTTCCCAGCCCAGGTCCAGGGTCTCCTCGATGGAGCGGTTCTCGTCGCTGCCCTGGGAGACATAGCGTTTTTCAAACTCGTCGGCGAACTTGGCGTACAGCAGGTCGGTGGGGGAGAGGGCGGCTTCGCCCAGGATGCTCATGAGCTCCTTGTTCTCCTTACCGGTGGCGTAGGCGGCGAAGAGCTGGTTCATGGTGCCGGAGTGGTCCTCCCGGGTCCTGCCCACGCCGATGCCCTTGTCCTTCAGACGGCTCAGGGAGGGCAGCACATCCACCGGGGGATTGACGCCCTTCCGGTAGAGCTCACGGGAGAGGATGATCTGCCCCTCGGGGATGTAGCCGGGGAGGGCGGGGATGGCGTGGGTCTTGTCGTCCTCGGGCATGGTGAGGATGGGGATCATGGTGATGGAGCCGGGGCAGCCCAGGCGGCGGCCAGCCCGCTCGTACATGGTGGCCAGGTCCGTGTAGAGGTAGCCGGGGTAGCCGCGGCGGCCCGGGACCTCCTTCTTGGCCGCCGACACCTCGCGGAGGGCCTCGGCGTAGTTGGTGATGTCGGTGAGGATGACCAGCACGTGCATGCCCTTCTCAAAGGCCAGGTACTCGGCGGCGGTGAGGGCCATACGGGGGGTGGCGATACGCTCGACGGCGGGGTCGTTGGCCAGGTTGGTGAAGAGGACGGTGCGGTCAATGGCGCCGGTGCGGCGGAAGTCCTGGATGAAGAAGTCGGCCTCCTCAAAGGTGATGCCGATGGCGGCGAAGACCACGGCGAAGTTGCCGGCGTCGTCGCCCAGCACACGGGCCTGACGGGCGATCTGGGCGGCCAGATTGGCGTGGGGCAGGCCGGAGCCGGAGAAGATGGGTAGCTTCTGGCCGCGGACCAGGGTGTTCAGGCCGTCGATGGTGGAGATGCCCGTCTGAATAAACTCGTTGGGGTAGTCCCGGGCGGCGGGGTTCATGGCCAGGCCGTTGATGTCCCGGAATTCCTCGGCCAGGATGTCGGGGCCGCCGTCGATGGGCCGGCCCATGCCGTTGAAGACGCGGCCAAGCATGTCGCCGGAGACGCCCAGCTGGAGGGGATGGCCCAAAAAGCGGATCTTGGACTCCTTGAGGTTGATGCCGGCGGAGGGCTCAAAGAGCTGGACCACGGCGTTGTCGCCGTTGACCTCCAGCACCTTGCAGTGGCGCAGGTCGCCGTTGGGCAGCTCGATCTCGCCCAGCTCGTCGTAGGTGACCCCCTGGACCTGCCTGACCAGCATCAGGGGACCGTTGATCTCCTGGATGGTACGATATTCACGGATCATGCGTCTTCACCTCCCTTGGCCGCCACGGCGTCGATCTCCTGGGCCATCTCCCTGGCCATGTCGGCGTAGACGGCGGCGTACTCGCTGTCGGGGACGGTCTTGGCCCGGCCCATCTTCTCCCGGAAGGGGATGGCGGTAAGGGCGGTGAAGTCGGCGCCCTTGGCGATGGCGGCGCGGCAGCGCTGGTCGTAGTCCAGGATCATGCCCAGCATCTTGTCCTGGCGGTCATAGTTGGAATACCAGTCCACTTCCAGGAAGCCGTTTTGCTGGAGGAAGTCCTCACGGAGCATCTTGGCGGTCTCCAGGGTGAGCTGGTCATTGGCGGAGAGGGAGTCCTTGCCCACCAGCTGGACGATCTCGTTCAGGCTGGACTCCTCCTGGAGGATGGACATGGCCTTGTCGCGGTTCATCATGAACTGCCGGCCCAGGTGCTCGTCGTACCAGGGCTTCAGGGAGTCCAGATAGAGGGAGTAGGAGTTGAGCCAGTTGATGGCGGGGAAGTGGCGGCGGTAGGCCAGGGAGGAGTCCAGGGCCCAGAACACCTTGACGATGCGCATGGTGGCCTGGCTGACGGGCTCGGAGAGGTCGCCGCCCGGCGGAGACACGGCGCCCACGGCGGTCAGGGAGCCCCGGCGGTCGCCCTGGGAGGTGATGCACTCCACGGCGCCGGCCCGCTCGTAGAACTGGGCCCGGCGGGAGGCCAGGTAGGCGGGGTAGCCCTCCTCGCCGGGCATCTCTTCCAGACGGCCGGACATCTCACGCAGGGCCACGGCCCAGCGGGAGGTTCAGTCGGCGATGACGGCCACGTCGTAGCCCATGTCGCGGAAGTACTCGGCGATGGTGATGCCGGTGTAGATGGAGGCCTCACGGGCGGCCACGGGCATATCGGAGGTATTGGCGATGAGGACGGTCCGCTTCATCAGGGACTCGCCGGTGCGGGGGTCCACCAGCTCGGGGAACTCCCGGAGCACATCGGTCATCTCGTTGCCCCGCTCGCCGCAGCCGATGTAGATGACGATGTCCACGTCCGACCACTTGGCCAGCTGGTGCTGCATGACGGTCTTGCCGGAGCCGAAGGGGCCGGGGATGGCGGCGGTGCCGCCCTTGGCCACGGGGAAGAGGGCGTCCACAATGCGCTGGCCGGACAGAAGGGGGGTCTTGGGGGGGTACTTATGCTTGTAGGGCCGGCCCACGCGGACGGGCCACTTCTGCACCATGGTGAGCTCATGCTTGGCCCCCTTGTCGTCCACCAGCACGGCTACGGTGTCCAGCACCGTGAAGGAGCCGGACTGGATGGACTCGATGGTGCCGCTCATTCTGGGGGGGATCATGATCTTATGGAGGACGGAGGGGGTCTCCTGGACGGTGCCGATGACGTCGCCGCCCACCACCTTGTCGCCCTTCTTGGCGGTGGCCGTGAAGTCCCACTTCTTCTCCCGGTCCAGGGCGGGGACCTCAATGCCGCGGGTGATGGTGGAGCCGGCGATCTTCATGATGCCCTCCAGGGGGCGCTGGATGCCGTCGTAGATGTTTTCGATGAGGCCGGGGCCCAGCTCCACGGACAGGGGAGAACCGGTGGTCTCCACCGCCGCGCCGGGGCCAAGGCCGGAGGTCTCCTCGTAGACCTGGATGGAGGCGGAGTCGCCGTTCATGGTGAGGATCTCACCGATGAGGCGCTGTTCGCCCACCCGGACCACGTCGGCCATGTTGGCGTCCGAAAGTCCGGTGGCCACCACCAGCGGTCCGGAGACCTTGACAATCTTTCCGCTGCTCAAGTATTTCGACCTTCTTTCGGGTGAATTCAATGATGGCTTACCCGCCGAGGATGTCCGCTCCCACAGCCCGCTCCACGGACTTCTTCACGTTGGCCATGCCGATGCCCAGGGAGCCGGACTTGCCGGGGATGAGGATGATGGCGGGGGTGAGGGCGTCCTTGTAGCGGGCGATCTCATGCTCCAGGCCGGCTGCCAGCTCCTCGGTGAGGTAGATGATGGCGGTGTTCTCCCGGGCCAGGCGGTGGAGGGTCACACGGGCGGCCTCCACAGTCTCAGCGGGGTAGACGTCCAGCCCCAGGGCTTTGAAGCCCAGCACGCTGTCCTGGTCCCCCAGCACGGCGATGCGGTATTTCTCGTTAGACATAGCTCTCACGCAGCCTTTCCCGGATGGTCTCGGCGTCCAGACCGGCCAGACGGCCAGTGAGGATGATCCGGATGGTGGTCAGCTCGTTCTCCTTGGCGTAGAGGTAGCCGATGAGGGGGTGTTCCCCGAAGGCCACCCGCTTGCCCTGGGAGAGATAGGCGGTGAGGGCGTTGTCGCACAGCCGCTCGAACTGGGTGAGGCTGCCCCCACGCATGGCCTCGGCGCCCTCCTGGGCCGCCGCAGTGAGGTAGGTGTGGGCAAAGAGCCCCGCCAGGTCGGCCCCGCCGGTCCCGGCAGAGAGGAGACGGTCCGTCTTCACATTGCCGTCGGGCAGCAGCACCCGGCGCAGGAAGTCGGGGCCCCTGCCCATCCGGGCGGCCCGGACCACCGAGCGCAGGTTGGCGCTGTCGATGGACAGCTGCACATACCCCTCCAGGAAGGGGCTGCGGGCGGACCTGGCTGCGGCGAGCATCTCGGCGTAGTAGGCCCGGTCCAGCAGCAGGTCGGCGGCCTGGGGGTCGCCGCTGGAGGCAAGCAGCTCTCTGGCCTGGGTCACCGCCTGGGCGAAGGCGGCACTGTACCGGCTCAGGTCGCCCTGGACATAGTCCTCCTTGAGGCGTGCGGCGGGGTAGCGCCCGGCGTCCAGCAGCAGTTCGTCGGGGGACTGACCGGTGGCCTCGGCCTTCAAGAGGACCTTGGCGTTGTGGTAGTCATATTTGATGCAGAAGACGTCCACGATGGCGGGGTCGGGGGCGGCGCGGCGCAGCTCGGCAAAGAGCGAGAGCCGGGCCGCGTCCAGGGTGCGCTCAATGGCGTCGGGGGTGAGGGACGGGAAGTCCCCGTAGCCGCACTCGGAGAGCACCTTGGCCGCCTCCTCCGCGCTGCGGGCGGTGAGCATCCGTTCCATCCGCTCCCGGGTCAGGAGCTTGTTCTCCATGGCGTGGATGCGGGCGGAGATATAGAGGTAGTCGTATTCCGTCAGTTTCTGGGCCACGTTACACCCTCCTTTCCGTGTGGCGTTGGGCCGTCATGCGAACAGGGCCCTGGCCACCTCGGCGGAGAGGGCGTCCCGCTGGAGGTGGATGAGCACCTCGAAGGAGCAGTTGGTCTCCACCCGGCCATCCCGGAGGATGAGTCCGCCGGCCATGGGCCGGGACTCCTCGGCCATGGTGAGCATCCCGGTGCCCGCCAGCACGGCGGAGGCCCCGGTGACCACCTTATCCAGCACGGCTCCGGCCTTGGTCTCGGTCAGATCGTCGGGGAGCTTGGGGGCCACCTGTCTGGCCAGGATCTCGTTGGCCCGGGTGACCACGGCCTTGCCGAAGCGGGAGCGGTCCTTCTGGGAGAAGATGACCTGCTCGCGCCCGGTGCGGGAGGCGGCCACGGCCAGTTTGGCCAACAGGTCGATGTACTCCTGGTCGGGGAGCTCCAGCAGCTTTTTGAGGGCCAGGTCGAACGCCTGCCCCACCAGGTCCTGCTTGGCGGCCAGAAGGCTCTTCCGGGCCTCCAGCTTGGCCACGTCCACCAGCCGCTCCTGACGGAGGGCGGCGTCCTGCTCGCCCTTGCGGCGGATGGCCTCCGCCTGGGACTGGGCCTGGGACGCATACCGGTCTTCGATCTCCCTGGCCTGGGCCTTGGCCTGGTCCAGGGCGGCGTCGATCTCCTTCTGGACGTCGGCGTCGATCTGACCGGTGATTTTTTCGATTCCGTTCATAGGTTACCGCCTTTCCTTCCTGTCTTGTCGCGGAGGAGCGCCCTTACAGGGCGTTCATCAGCAGCAGCACGGAGGCCAGCAGGGAGAGGATGGCGTAGAACTCCACGATACCGCAGAGGATGATGCCCTTGGCCCAGTCGTCGGGCTTCTTGGCCACCACGTTGATGGCGGAGGCGGCCACGCGGCCCTGGTACTTGGCGGACAGCCAGCCGCCGATGGCCATGGGGATGCAGGAGACGAAGATGGTCAGGCCCTGGGTAACGGTGAGGGGGACGATGCCGCCGGAGAAGGCGCCCATGGTGAAGAGGGCGAAGAACCAGATGACCAGGCCGTACAGACCCTGGGTGCCGGGGAGGACCTGAAGGATCAGGCACTTGGAGAAGTGCTCGGGATTCTCGCTGAGAAGGCCGGTGGCCGCTTCGCCCACCATGCCGGTGCCCTTGGCAGAGCCCACGCAGCACAGGCCCACCGCCAGAGCGGCGCCCAGGAAAGCCAGACCGATACCGCCAAATTGCGCAATAAAGTCAGCCATGTTATTGTTCCTCCTTGATATCTACATATTTGGTGTTGATGAACAGGGGACGGAAGGGCTTGCCGCCCTCCTTGTAGAACCGCCCGAAGAACTCCAGACACTGGAGCCGCAGGTCGTGGACGTAGCAGCCCAGCAGGTTCAGGGCAAAGTTGAGCATGTTGCCGATGAGGGAGATGATGACGAAGCCCACCACGTTTCCGGTCACCGAGCCCAGGGTGTTGAAGACCTGGGCGATGACGCTGCCGGCCAGCATCAGGGCCATGAGACGGGCATAGGAGAGGATATCGCTGAAGAAGCCGGTGGCGCCGTTGTAGACCGTACCGATGAGGGAGGTGACCTTGCCCAGACCCTTGGCCTTCCGGGTGCCGCCGTAGAGGAGCATCACCAGGCCCACGATGAGGACCACGGGATAGCCGCCCACGCTGCCGATGCCCAGCACCGCCAGGGCGATACCAGCCAGGATGACCCACCAGGTCACCTCATCCCACAGGGCGTCGGCCCAGTCGCCCGCCTGCACCTTCCGCACCACGCTGATGACCATGCCGGTGATGACCTGCAAGAGGCCCAGGGCCAGAGAGCCCACCAGGATGGCCAGGGTGTCGGTGAGGGGGGTGAAGAGGTAGGGCAGAGAGGTGAAGGTGGTGTTGGGGTTGATGATCTTGGCGATCTGTGGGATGAAGTCGCCGAAGAAGCCGCCGGTCAATGCGCCCATAATGAAGGTGCTGATACCGCAGAGGACCAGCAGCCCGGCCATGTTCTCCATGGTGCCCCTGGGGCGCAGCTTCTTGAGCATGAAGATGCCGCCGGCCACCATCAGGATGCCGTAGGCCATATCGGCCATCATAAGCCCGAAGAAGAAGATGAAGAAGGGGGCCATGAGGGGGTTGGGGTCCACCCCGTCGTAGGCGGGGAGGACGTACATGTCGGTGACCATGTTGAGCGGCTTGGTCAGGAGATTGTTCTTGAGCTTGATGGGCACCTTGGGGTACTCCTCCGGCGTGGGATCGACGGCCTCCCAGGCCGCCGCATGCCGGGTCAGGAGGTCCTCCACCTTGCCCAGCTGATCCGCCGGCACCCAGCCTTCCAGAAAGAGGGTAGCGCCGCTGGAGAGCAGCCGCCCCTTAACCTCCTCCCGCTGGATGTCCTGGGAGAGCCGGTCAATGGTCAGCCGCAGGGCCTCCCGGTGGCCGGCCTCCTGCCCGATGTCCGCCTTGCAGGCGTCCAGCTCCTCAGCGAGGGACCGGAGCTGGGCCTCAATGGCGTCGGTGTTGGCCCGGGCGGTGCCTGTCCAGCCCCGGAGCGAAGCCGGTGTGAAGCCGAAGGGCTTGAGGGCGGCCATGGCCGCCTCCTCCGCCGAGCGGTGGCAGAAGACCAATACGTACTGGAAGTCCCGGTCCTGGCCGGCCCAGCTCAGCTCAGCCAGCTCTGCCTCCGAGGCCAGGGCGGTCTCCACGGCGTGCCGGTCGGCGCTGCGCTCGACGGCGCCGTAGGTCACCGATACCTCCCGGGTGGAGGCGAGGTCCAGAGGGGCGTCCAGCTCCAGCCAGGGGGCCAGGGCCGCCCGCTGGGCGGTGAGCTTGCTCTGCTCATTGGCGATGGCCGCGATGCGCGTCTCCAGGTCGGAGATGCGCTGGGCGGCCGCAAGGGCCTCCTGACGGACCGACGCATCAAAAAGCTGTGCCTCAGAGACCTGGGGGCGGGGCTGGAACATGGAGCCCTTGGCGGGGGCGTAGTGGCCGAGAAGGTCCAAAGCGGCCCGCAGACGGTCTGCCTTGACCTTGGTGTCGGCCAGAGCCGTGTCGTCCACCCGGGCAAAGCCTGCCCAGGCGGGGTCGCCGAGCTCCTGGTCGGGTTCCCGGATCTCCACGCAGCCCAGGTGTTGGAGCTGCCGGAGCAGCTCATCCCGGTCTGCGGCCATGGCGAAGAGCCGCAGGTGTTTCATTTTGACTATGGACATGAGTCTCCCACTACCCTTCTGATAATGAGTGCCGCAGCGTCGTCCAGCCGGCCTTCCGCCGCCTTGCGCAGAGCGTCACAGGCCCGCAGGGTCTCCTGCTCCACGGCCTGCGCGTCCTTTGCCGCGGCTGCTTCCGCCCTGGCCAGGGACTCCGCCGCCTGGGCTTCCGCCGCGCGCCGGGCCTGCTCCAGCTGAGCCTTTCCGGCATCCTCTGCGTCGGACACCAGCTTCTTGCACGCCTCGGCTGCTTCCGCCCTGCGGGTGCGGGCCTTTTCCTCGGCCTCAGTCACCCTTTGGACTGCTTCCAAAGACATTCCATCACCGCCTTTCAGATGCAGTAGATCCCATCTGCTGGAATCCTGCCCCAGAATACTTACCATCATACACGTTTTTGCCGCCAAAATCAACTCAGAAACACAGACCACTGGCGAAAATGGTAGTACCATATGAAAAAATTTTGGAGAGCTCACACAAGAAAAAATTGTGTAGAGCCCTCCAATTAGACAAATATACCGACAAACAATATAGATATCGGATGAAAAGGAAAATAGTGGGAAAAATATTTTTTTATACAGAGAAAAGACCGGCTATGCAGGGGAGGGGGTGGGGCGAATGGCATGGACCTTGCTATTAGAATCAGCTCCAGAGGGCCCAGCTCCGGTCCTCGGGCCCGGCCTGAGGGACGATGGAGACCAGACCGGTCCGGGGAGCTTCCATACCGGCCTGGGAGAGAAGCGCCTCGCAGGCGTCCCGGTCACCGGTCAGGTCCCGGACCCAGAGCCGGTCAACCACAGCGGCGGCGTCCAGGGTCTGACCGCTGGGGCTGGCGCCGCCGGCGGTGAGGAGGACGGGGTCGGCGGTCACCGAGAGGCGGACCTGGGGATAGGCAGCCGCCAGGGCGGCGGCGGTGTCGGCGTAAAAGTCCAGCACCACGCCGGACAGGGCGGCGGGGTCGTAGGCGGGGCCGGTGAGGATGGCATTCAAGGTCCCGGTGCGGGGAAAGGCGGCGTGGTCCAGCAGGATCTCGTCAAAGCCCAGACCGGCCAGCTCCAGACACAGGTCGGTGAGATACTGCCGGTTTTCCTCGTAGGCGGGGGAGAGCCAGCGGACGCCATCGCCGTCCAGCCAGTTGCCCCGGGAGGAGCGCAGGGCCAGGTCATTGCGGTGCCGCGGCATGGAATTGTCCCGGAAGCAGGAGAGACGGGCCACGGTGTAGAGGCCCTCCTGGGCGTTGAGGGCGGCAATGGTCTCATTGGCGCCCTCGTCGGCGTTGACGCCGGTGCTGACGGCCAGGGGGGAGGCTGAGACGAAAGCCAGAGAGCCGTCGTCGGCCTTCATATCAAAAAGGGCGGCATTGGCGCCCGCCTGGTCGGTAAGGGTCTGGGCCGTGCCGTCGGAGAGGGCGGACCGGGGAAGCAGAACGGCGTGAAGGGTGGTCTCCGCCGCAGGCTCCGGGGTGAAGACCACCAGCGGCTGGGAGACGGTGGGCAGGGGGACGGAGGCGGTCTCCTCCGGCTCCTGGACCCAGGGCAGGTGGAGCCGTCCGCCGTCGGCAGAATAGACCCAGTAGGGCTCCAGGAAGAAGAGGGCCGCCACAGAGAGAACCAGCACCACCGCCAGCAGGACAGCGGTCGTTCTGAGGGCGGTGCTGAGGGGGGAGCGGCCCCGGTAATGGGAATAGCCGCCCCGGCCATAAGAACGGTTTCGTCTCATTTCAGCCCTCTGTTCCCCCCCTCTTCTGATTCCGGGCAGAGCCTGTCAGCCCGCTCCTTGGCCAGCAGCGCCTCATCCAGCCGGAGCAGGGACTGGGCCACCATGTCCCGGTCCTGGGGGGACATGGTGGAGAGGACGGAGGCGAAGTATCCCCCCACGTCGGCCTCGGCCTTCGCCCTCAGAGTTTGATATTTGTCCGTGACGGCCACATAGATGATCCGTCGGTCTGTACCGGAGCGGTCCCGTCGGGCCAGCTCCAGCTTTTCCAGCCGGTCCACGATGCCGGAGACCGTGGAGTTGGCGCTCCCTGTCCGCTCCGCCAGCGTGCTGATGGGCATAGGCCCCTCAGCGCCCAGCACATTGAGGACCAGCGCCTGGGGAAAGGTGAGCTGGAGACGGCCGAAATGGCAGCGGAACAGCCGGGACATATGCTGAGACACCCGCAGATAGGTCATCAGGATATCGTTGGAACCATGCATGGCCGGAGACTCCTTTCTGTTTGTCAGGGACCTTCCTTCCGTCCTCAAAGCATATCGCGTTCCATCCCCTGCGTCAATTCTTCCGGGGAAAGTTTCACGAATTGTTTATACTTTTCCCCGGAGAACGGAAACAGAGGCAGATGGATTCCTACCTTAATATATAATGGAAATGGGGCGGAGGAGAGGGGATGTGGCCGAAGTGGATGAGGGGTACAGAAAAAAACGGAGGAACGGAGGATTTTTGTATGATTTGTGCTTGACATCGGCGGGCATCTGTTATATCATAATCAAGCGCCTGTTTGGGCGCAGTCTGCGATGATGTAGGAGATTGCTCAGAAATGAGGTAACTTCTACGGAGTATGTCCGTTGATCGGGCGGCTGAGAAATCCCGTGCGCTTGGCGTATATCGCCGCGCTTGGATGGGACCGGCCGGCTTTAAGCATGCCGGTCTTGTTTATGCCTCGGAGTGATACGCACGAGAGAGTGTATAAAAGATTTCTCACCGTACGGAGCGGCAAGGCAAGCAGAAACCACTTCGTATGTTTTCAAGGAGGAACAAACCATGGCAGCTCAGAAGGAAATGATTCGCATCCGTCTCAAGGCTTACGATCACCAGCTCATCGACCAGAGCGCTGAAAAGATCGTGGAGACCGCCAAGCGCACCGGCGCTACCGTGTCCGGCCCCGTGCCCCTCCCCACCAAGAAGGAGGTCGTGACCATCCTGCGCGCCGTCCACAAGTACAAGGACTCCCGCGAGCAGTTCGAGCGGCGCACCCACAAGCGCCTCATCGACGTCATCAAGCCCTCCCCCAAGACTGTGGAGGCCCTGATGGCCCTGGAGCTCCCCGCCGGCGTGGAGATCGAGATCAAGCTCTGATCCCGCCGCGCATCCCACTGTCAGCACCGCAGTCCGCCGCGTTTTGAGGCGGGCGGGTCAAGTTGGCCGAGCAATGAGAGTCCAATGCTCAACTCGTCCAACCAATAACCTTATAAGGAGGAAGTCACACTATGGAAAAGGCGATCATCGGCAAGAAAGTGGGCATGACCCAGATCTTCGATGAAGCCGGCCGCGTCATCCCCGTCACCGTCATCGAGGCGGGTCCCTGCACCGTGGTGCAGAAGAAGACCGCTGAGAAGGACGGCTACGAGGCTGTGCAGCTCGGTTACGAGGATGTTGCCGAAAAGAAGCTCACCAAGCCCGAGCTGGGCCACCTGAAGAAGGCTGGCGAGGCCCGGAAGAAGCACCTCAAGGAGTTCAAGCTCTCCAACTCCGCCGCCCTCAACGTGGGCGACGAGATCAAGGCGGACGCCTTCGCTGAGGGTGACCGCGTGGACGTCACCGGTATCAGCAAAGGTAAGGGCTACGCCGGCGTCATCAAGCGCCACGGCGCTGGCCGCACCCCCATGACCCACGGCGGCGGTCCTGTGCACCGTCACGCCGGCTCCATGGGCCCCGCCACCGATCCCTCCCGGATCTTCAAGGGCAAGATCGGCGCCGGCCACATGGGCGACGAGCAGGTCACCGTCCTGAACCTGGACGTGGTCAAGGTGGACACTGAGCTGGGCATCATCGCTGTCCGCGGCGCCATCCCCGGCCCCAAGGGCGGCATCGTGTACCTGCGCAACTCCGTCATCAACGTCAAGGAGAAGGGCGCCAGCTCCGACATCTCCAAGAACCCGCAGAAGGCTTCCGGCCGCGCCAATCCCCAGAAGGCTTCCGCCCGTAACAAGTAAGAAAGGAGAGAGACCAAATGCCTAAGGCAATCGTTGTTAACATGACCGGCGCTCAGGTCGGCGAAGTGGAGCTCTCCGAAGCTGTGTTCGGGATCGAGCCCAATGAAGCCGTCGTTCACGCCGTTGTGAAGAATCACCTGGCCAACTGCCGCCAGGGTACCCAGTCCGCCCTCACCCGCGCCGAGGTCTCCGGCGGCGGCATCAAGCCCTACCGTCAGAAGGGCACCGGCCGCGCCCGTCAGGGTTCCACCCGGGCTCCCCAGTGGACCCACGGCGGCATCGTGTTCGCTCCCAAGCCCCGGTCCTACCGCTACACCCTCAACAAGAAGGTGCGCCGCCTGGCTCTGAAGTCCGTCCTCTCCGCCAAGGCCGCCGAGGGCAACGTGATCGTGGTGGACGGCCTGAACGTCCCCGAGATCAAGACCAAGACCGTCCAGAGCTTCCTCAACGCCGTGAACGCCGGCAAGGCCGTGCTGGTCACCCCTGAGGTGGACATGAACGTGGTCAAGTCCGCCCGGAACATCCCCGGCGTGTCCGCCACCGCCGCCAAGCTCATCAACGTCTATGACATCCTGAATGCCAAGCAGCTCATCGTGGACAAGGCTGCGCTGGCCGTCATCGAGGAGGTGTTCGCGTAATGACTAAGGCTTATGACATCATTAAGCGCCCCATCATCACCGAGAAGTCCATGTCTATGACCGAGGACAAGCGCTACACCTTTGAGGTCGCCAAGGACGCCAACAAGATCGAGATCGCCAAGGCTGTGGAAGAGATCTTCGACGTGAAGGTGGCCAAGGTCAACACCATCAACATGTATGGCAAGGAGAAGCGCCTGGGCCGGTATCCCAGCGGCCGCCGCGCCTCCTGGAAGAAGGCCATGGTCACTCTGACCGCCGACTCCAAGGCCATTGAGTTCTTTGAGGCGTAAGGAGGAGAAGAGGAATGGCAATCAAGACTTATAAGCCCACGACGCCCTCCCGCCGCCACATGACCGTGTCGGCCTTCGAGGGCATCGATAAGAAGGCCAAGCCCGAGCGCAGCCTGCTCGAGAATCTGAAGAAGCACGCCGGCCGCAACAGCTACGGCCGCATCACCGTCCGCCACCGCGGCGGCGGCAACAAGCGGAAGTACCGCATCATCGACTTCAAGCGCCAGAAGGACGGCGTCGAGGCCACCGTGATCCGCCTGGAGTACGATCCCAACCGCTCCGCCAACATCGCCCTCATCCAGTACACCGACGGCGAGAAGGCCTATATCCTGGCTCCTGTGGGCCTGAAGCCCGGCCACAAGATCGTGTCCGGCCCCGAGGCCGACATCCTGCCCGGCAACTGCCTGCCCATCGCCAATATCCCCGTGGGCGAGCTCATCCACAACATCGAGCTCTACCCCGGCAAGGGCGCTCAGCTGGTGCGCTCCGCCGGCGTGGCCGGCCAGCTCATGGCCAAGGAGAACGGCATGGCTCAGGTCCGTCTGCCCTCCGGCGAGGTCCGCTATATCCGCGAGGAGTGCAAGGCTTGCATCGGTCAGGTGGGCAACACCGACCACGCCAATGTCCAGATCGGTAAGGCTGGCCGCAAGCGCCACATGGGCTGGCGGCCCACCGTCCGCGGCTCCGTCATGAACCCCAATGACCACCCCCACGGCGGCGGCGAGGGCAAGAGCCCCGTCGGTCGTCCCGGCCCTGTCACTCCTTGGGGCAAGCCGGCTATGGGTTACAAGACCCGCAAGAAGAAGAACCGCACTGAGCAGTTCATCGTCAAGCACCGCAACGCGAAGTAAGGAGGCTGTAAAACATGTCCAGAAGCATTAAGAAAGGCCCGTTTTGCGCCCCCGAGCTGCTTAAGCGGGTCGATGAGATGAACAAGAACGGGGACAAGAAGGTCCTGAAGACCTGGAGCCGCGCCTCCACCATCTTCCCCGCCTTCGTCGGTCACACCTTTGCCGTCCACGACGGCCGTAAGCATGTGCCCGTCTATGTGACCGAGGATATGGTCGGCCACAAGCTGGGCGAGTTCGCCCCCACCCGCACCTTCAAGGGTCACGCGGGCAGCAAGACCGGCAAGTAAGGAGGAGAGAGATAGTATGGAAGCCAAAGCACATCTGAGATATGTCCGGATCTCTCCCCGCAAGGTCCAGATCGTCTGTGACCTGATTCGTGGGAAGAGCGTGGCCCAGGCCACCGCGATCCTGATGAATACCCCCAAGGCCGCCTCTGAGCCTCTGCTCAAGCTCCTCAAGAGCGCCGCGGCCAACGCCGAGAACAACCACCAGATGGACCCCGAGAAGCTGTATGTCTCCGAGACCTTCGCCACCCCCGGCCCCATCATCAAGCGGATGATGCCCCGGGCCCAGGGCCGCGGCTACCGGATCAACAAGCGTACTTCTCACGTCACCATCACCGTGGCAGAGCGCTAAAGGGAGGAGGCAAGATCTATGGGACAGAAAGTGAATCCCCACGGCCTGCGCGTGGGCGTTATTAAGGATTGGGACTCCCGGTGGTATGCCCGCAACGAAAAGGTGGGCGACCTGCTGGTGGAGGACAACAAGATCCGCAACTACCTGAAGAAGACCCTGTATTCCGCCGGTATCCCCAAGATAGAGATCGAGCGGGACAACGCCAAGGTCCGCATCTACCTGCACTGCGCCCGTCCCGGCGTGGTCATCGGCAAGGGCGGCACCGAGATCGAGCGCATCCGCCTCGAGGTCGAGAAGATGATCGGCAAGAGCGTGGCGCTGAACATCGTCGAGGTCAAGAACCCCGACATGGACGCCCAGCTGGTGGCTGAGAACATCGCCCAGCAGCTGGAGAAGCGCATCGCTTTCCGCCGCGCCATGAAGAACGCCATGGGCCGCGCCATGCGCATGGGCGCCCTGGGCATCAAGGTGCAGTGCTCCGGCCGCCTCAACGGCGCCGAGATTGCCCGCACCGAGCACTATCACGACGGCACCATCCCCCTGCAGACCCTCCGCGCTGACATCGACTACGGCTTTGCCGAGGCCGCTACCACTTACGGCCGCATCGGTGTGAAGTGCTGGATCTACAAGGGCGAGGTCCTCTCCCAGGCCCTGCGGACCACCCCCCGCACCCTGGACACCAAGAACTTCAAGGAGCGCCCCGACCGTCCCCGCCGCCGCGATGACCGCCGCTTCGGCGATCGCAAGCCCGGCTTCGGCGGTGACCGGAAGCCCGGTTTCGGCGGCGACCGCAAGCCCGGCTTTGGCGGTCAGCGCCAGGGCGGCTTTAACAACAACCGGCCCCAGGGCGGCTACAACCGGCCCCAGGGCGGTGCCCGTCCCGCCGCTCCCGCTGCACCCAAGGAAGGAGGCTCCAACTAATGCTGCTGCCTAAGAGAGTCAAATACCGCCGCGTTCACCGCGGCCGCATGAAGGGCAAGGCCACCCGCGGCAATACCGTTACCTACGGTGAGTTTGGCCTTCAGGCCACTGAGCCCGCCTGGATCACCTCCAACCAGATCGAGGCCGCCCGAATTGCCATGACCCGCTACACCAAGCGTGGCGGTAAGGTCTGGATCAAGATCTTCCCCGATAAGCCCATCACCGAGAAGCCTGCCGAGACCCGCATGGGTTCCGGTAAGGGCTCCCCCGAGTACTGGGTGGCCGTGGTCAAGCCCGGCCGTGTCATGTTTGAGATCGCCGGCGTCTCCGAGGAGATCGCCCGCGAGGCCCTGCGTCTGGCCTCCCACAAGCTGCCTGTCAAGTGCAAGATCGTGGCGAAGCAGACCGCCGAGACCGAGAATGGTGGTGAATAATGATGAAGGCAACTGAGGTACGCAAGATGTCCGCCGCTGAGCTGGACGCCAAGCTCCTGGACCTGAAGAAGGACCTGTTCCAGCTCCGGCTCCAGCATGCCACCAATCAGCTCGACAACCCCATCCGCATTGCGGAGGTCAAGAAAGACATTGCCCGAGTCAAGACCATGATCCGTGAGCAGCAGCTCGCAGGCCGATAAGAAGGAGGAGCCTAGACAATGGAAAACAGAACTTCTTCCCGCAAGACCAGAGTCGGCCTGGTTGTCTCTGATAAGATGGATAAGACCGTGGTTGTGGCCATCGCCGACCGTGTGGCCCATCCCCTCTATAAGAAGATCGTCAAGCGGACCTACAAGCTCAAGGCCCATGACGAGATGAATTCCTGCGGCGTGGGTGACCGCGTCAAGGTGATGGAGACCCGCCCCCTGTCCAAGGACAAGCGTTGGCGCGTGGTCGAGATCATTGAAAAAGCGAAGTAAGGAGGTGCCGTTATGATTCAGCAGGAAAGCTATCTGAAGGTGGCCGACAACACCGGCGCCAAGGAGATCAAGACCATCCGCGTGCTGGGCGGTTCCAGCCGCCGGTATGCCAATATCGGCGACGTGGTCGTGGCCTCCGTCCGTAAGGCTCAGCCCGGCGGCACCGTGAAGAAGGGCGAGGTCGTCAAGGCCGTTATCGTCCGTTCCTCCCGTGGCGTCCGCCGTGCCGACGGCAGCTATGTCCGTTTCGACGACAACGCCGCCGTTCTCATCAAGGACGACAAGAATCCCCGCGGTACCCGTATCTTTGGGCCCGTGGCCCGCGAGCTGCGCGACAAGGATTACATGAAGATCCTGTCCCTGGCTCCCGAAGTGCTGTAAGGGGGTAGGAGAGAACATGAACAAAATGAGCATCAAGAAGGACGACCTGGTGGTCGTGCTCTCCGGTAAGGATAAGGGCAAGCAGGGCAAGGTCCTGGCTGTCATGCCCAAGGAGAGCAAGGTGATCGTGGAGAAGGTCAACGTGGTCTCCCGTCACACCAAGCCCCGCAAGCAGGGCGAGGAGGGCGGCATCCTGAAGAAGGAAGCCCCCATCTATGCCTGCAAGGTGCAGAAGGTCTGCCCCAAGTGCAACAAGCCCACCCGCATCGGCCACAAGGTCGAGGGTGACAAGAAGGTCCGCATCTGCAAGAAGTGCGGCGCCGAGATCTGAGAGAGGAGGAGATTAGACAATGGCTGATAAGAAAGTGCCCAACCTGAAGGCGAAGTACCAGGCCGAGGTCGCTCCTGCCCTCATGCAGAAGTTCGGCTACAAGAGCTCCATGCAGATCCCCCGCCTGGACAAGATCGTGGTCAACTGCGGCTGCGGCGAGGCCCGGGACAACGCCAAGGTCCTGGAGGCCGTCGTGGGCGATCTGACCAAGATCACCGGCCAGAAGGCCATCATCACCAAGGCCAAGAAGTCCGTGGCCAACTTCAAGCTCCGTGAGGGCATGCCCATCGGCGCCAAGGTCACCCTCCGTGGCGACCGTATGTGGGAGTTCCTGGACCGCCTGTTCAACGTGGCCCTGCCCCGTGTGCGCGACTTCCGCGGCATCAACCCCAACGCCTTCGACGGCCGCGGCAACTACGCTCTGGGCCTGAAGGAGCAGCTCATTTTCCCCGAGATCGAGTACGACAAGATCGACAAGATCCGCGGCATGGACATCGTGCTCTGCACCACCGCTCAGACCGATGAAGAGGCCAAGGAGCTGCTGACCCAGATCGGCGCTCCCTTCGCCCAGGCGTAAGGAGGAGAATGACAAATGGCTAAGAAATCTATGATCCTCAAGCAGCAGCGTGAGCCCAAATTCTCCACCCGGCGCTACAACCGGTGCAAGATCTGCGGCCGTCCCCACGCTTACCTGCGTGACTACGGCATCTGCCGTATCTGCTTCCGCGAGCTGGCTTATAAGGGCCAGATCCCCGGCGTCAAGAAGGCCTCTTGGTAATCGGCTCCCATGCCGCGCAGCGCTCCCTCGACGTACACAAAGTACGCCTTCGGTCCCGCTGCTTGCCTGGAAGCCGCTTCCCTGCAAGGCTGGCCTCTTGGTAAATCTCGTTCCGCCATGCTGCGTTGCGGCGGCTCGACGTACACAAAGTACGCCTTCGACGCCGCGCCTTGCCTGACGAAACGATCTTCACCAAGCCGCTCCGAAGGGAGCGTTCCAAAGTTCCAAAAGCTGTCACAGGGGCGGCCTTGCGCCGCCCCGACCACGGCTTTTGAATAAATCCCCGGCCAACGGCTAATAGGTCGGAGCCCGCCTAGCTCCGATACCTTGCCGCTGATACAGGCAAAGCCTGTAACTCTAAAAGGAGGTAAAGAATCATGCATATCACGGACCCCATTGCGGATATGCTCACCCGCATCCGCAACGCGAACAACGCCAAGCATGACACTGTGGACGTGCCCGCGTCCAACATGAAGAAGTCCATCGCCCAGATCCTGCTGGATGAAGGCTATATCAAGAACTTCCAGCTGATCGACGACGGCACTCAGGGCGTCATCCGCATCACCCTGAAGTACAACGCCAACAAGGAAAAGGTCATCACCGGCCTTCGCCGTGTTTCCAAGCCCGGCCTGCGGGTGTACGCCGGAGCCGACGAGCTCCCCCGTGTCCTCCGCGGACTGGGTATCGCCATCGTGTCCACGTCCAAGGGCGTCATGACCGACAAGGCTGCCCGCGCGCAGCATGTCGGCGGTGAAGTCCTGGCCTTCGTGTGGTAAGGAGGGAGAGAGAGAAATGTCTAGAATCGGAAGAGCGCCTATCTCTGTCCCCGCCGGCGTGGAGATCACCATCGGCAGCGGCAACCTGGTCACCGTGAAGGGGCCCAAGGGCACCCTGGTCCAGCAGCTCAGCCCCGCCATGACCATCAGCCAGGAGGGCAGCGAGCTCCATGTCACCCGTCCCAACGACGCCAAGGAGAACCGTGCTCTGCACGGCCTGACCCGCAGCCTGCTCCACAACATGGTGGTGGGCGTGACCGACGGCTTCAAGAAGGAGCTGGACGTCAACGGCGTGGGTTACCGCGTGGCCAAGGAGGGGAACAAGCTGGTCATGAACCTCGGCTTCTCCCATCAGGTCACCATGACGGAGCCAGAGGGCATCACCATCGACGTGCCCAACCCCAACAAGATCGTCATCTCCGGCTCTGATAAGCAGAAGGTGGGCCAGTTCGCCGCCGAAGTCAGAGAGAAAAGACCCCCCGAGCCTTACAAGGGCAAGGGTATCAAATACACTGACGAGGTCATCCGCCGCAAGGAAGGCAAGACCGGCGTCAAGAAGAAATAAGGAGGTGTGCCTAAATGATCAA
>NZ_JAPFEA010000130.1 GCF_026169115.1 Intestinimonas sp.
ATGGCTCAACGAAAAAATCGACGAAGAGCTCGGGAAATAAAAACAGAGCACCCGTTCTCCCCAGCCAAGAGAACAACGTGTGCTCTGCCCACCAACCCCGTAGGCTTGGTAAATCTATTCTACCATGCCTCCTGGGGAAAATCAATCAGGAGGATTTTCCGATATGTATGACATCCACCTTACACAAGAAGAAGCCGAAATTGTTTCCGCACTCCGAGACCCAGAGAAGCAGAAACGTTTATTGGAAGTCAAAACGGAAAAGGAGGCTATCGCATGAACGAACTCATGATTTTCAACAACCCAGAGTTTGGGGACATCCGCACCATTGAGGAGGACGGCAGGGTGCTGTTCTGTGGGGCTGATGTGGCGAAGGCGCTGGGATATGCAAAGCCACAGAATGCCGTAGCCACCCATTGCAGGGGTGCCCTGAAACGGGGCATCCTTACCAACGGCGGAGAACAGGAGATGTCCTTTATTCCTGAATCCGACCTTTACCGCCTTGTGTTCGGCTCTAAGTTGCCGACGGCGGAGAAGTTCACGGACTGGGTAACGAGCGAGGTCCTGCCCTCCATCCGCAAGCACGGCGGCTACCTCTCCGGCCAGGAAACCATGAGCCCCGAGGAGCTGATGGCAAAGGCGCTGAAGGTGGCGGAAAAGACCCTGGCGGACCGGGAAGCCAGGATCTCCGCCCTCACCGTGGAGAACCACATCATGGCCCCGAAAGCGGAGTACTTCGACGAGCTGGTGGACCGGAACCTGCTGACCAACTTCCGGGAGACGGCCAAGCAGCTCAACGTGCCGCCCAAGAAGTTCGTCTCCTTCCTCCTGGAGAAAAAGTACATCTACCGGGACAAGAGGGGCAAGCTCCTCCCCTATGAGGACAGGAACAACGGCCTTTTCGAGGTGAAGGAGTGCTTCAACGAAAAGACCCAGTGGAGCGGCACGCAAACCCTGGTGACCCCCAAGGGCCGGGAGACCTTCCGGCTTTTGTGCCCCGGAGCATGACGGCTCCGGGACCGTAAAAAAGAAAGGAGCGGCACATGAAAAACAGCATCAGCGCGGGCACCATCGCCCGCACCATCATTCTCTTTCTGGCCCTGCTCAACCAGTGTCTGAGCATGGCCGGCATCCAGGTCATTCCCATCGATGACGAGACCATCAACGCCCTGGTGACCACCGCCTGGACCGTCGCGGCGGCCCTGGCGGCCTGGTGGAAGAACAACAGCTTTACCCAGAAGGCCATTGAGGCGGACAAGGTGATGAGAGGGGGCTGACGCCATGCCCAACGATTGTTCCGCCTGCCAGCTGGCCGAGCGGGTCAAGCGGCTGGAGGGCGACTTTGAGCTGGAGTCCCAGAAGAACAGCCAGCGGCACGAGGAGTTCTTCCGGCGCATCCGAGAGCTGGAACAGCACCAGGCGGTGAACGGGACCCGGCTGGACACCATCGTGGAGAAGCTGGACGCCATCGCCGGAGACGTGGCTTCCCTGAAAGGGCGGCCCTCCCGGCTCTGGGACCTGGTCGTGACGGGCTTCATCACGGGGGCCGTGGGCTTCCTGGTGGCCCAGCTTTTGTGAGGAGGGGGCCATAATTGTTCGGCCCCGAGCCGATACCCAACAACAACGGCGGGGGCAATCGCTCCCGCCGTACATTTTTTTGAAAGGAAGGATCTTATGGCCGGGCATGCGGCCCCCCGGCTGGCTCATTTGTCCTCCGTCCCCTCACCAACGGACCCTTGACAACCAAATATTCGATACCATATAATGATGGCAAGAGGTGATAATGATGGTGGACAGAGAAATGCTCGAAGCGATCCGTCAGATGATGGAGGCCCAAAAGAAAGAGCTTTCCGAGAGGATGGACGTCCAGAAGAAAGAGCTTTCTGAGATGATGGAGGCTCAGAAGAAAGAGCTTTCCGAGAGGATGGACGCTCAGAAGAAAGAGCTTTCTGAGATGATGGACGCGAAGCTGAAGCCCATCCATAAGCATTTAGATTCCATTGACGAGCGACTGGAGACGCTGGAGGAGTCCCAAGAGGAGATCCGAAGCGGCGTGAACTCCCTGCTCGAATGGGCAGAGGAATGTGGGAATGTAATCAAGTTCCCTCTCCCCAAAGTAAAGTAAGTCAGAAACAGCCAGACGGCGCCGAATACCGGCGCCGTCTGTTTTTTGCGGGCATGTGAAAATTTTTTCAGTGGACCTCTTGACTTCTTGCTAGCAAGTATGGTATGGTGTTATTGCTAGCAAGGAGGTGAGACAATGGCTCCTAGCAACAGCCCTGAGTATTATCGGAAACGTCGAGAAACCATTGGACAATTTAGTGTTTCAGTTTCAAGGGAAAAGTTGAAATCCCTTACCG
>NZ_JAPFEA010000094.1 GCF_026169115.1 Intestinimonas sp.
CGCCCTGGTCTGCGGCGCCTACGGCCGGGGCAACGCCGGCGACGACGCCATCCTGGAGGCCATTGTCCGGGAGCTGCGCCAGATCGACCCCGACCTCCCCGTGTGGGTCCTCTCCCGCCGCCCTGACGAGACCCGGCTCACCTACCGGGTCAACGCCATCTACACCTTCGCCTTCCCCAGATTCCTCCTCCGGATGCGCAGGACCCGGCTCTATATCAACGGCGGCGGCTCCCTGATGCAGGACGTCACCTCCCGCCGGTCTCTGTGGTTCTATCTCTTTACCATCTCCGCCGGCAAAAAGCTGGGCAACAAGGTCCTGATGTATGGCTGCGGCATCGGCCCCATCCAGTACCCCTCCAACCGGAAGCTCTGCGCCAGGGTCCTCCAGCGCAACGTGGACATGATTACCCTCCGGGACACCCACTCCCTCGCCGAGCTCAAGGACATGGGGGTCAACGCCCCGGAGATCGTCCTCTCCTCCGACCCCACCGTCATCCTCCCCGCCGCCGAGCCGGAGGTGGTGGACGGCATGCTGGAGAGCCGGGGTCTGGACCCCCATGGCCGATACATCGGCTTCACCCTGCGCCCCTGGCCCGGCTTTGACGACGAAAAAGCCAAAGTCTTTGGCCAGGCCGCCGACTACGCCTGGGAGAAATACGGCCTGACCCCCATCTTCCTCCCCATTGAAAAGCGGCTGGATGTGGCCGCCTGCAAGCGGGCCGCCGCCGGGATGAAGGCCCCTCACTATATCTTCACCGACACCGGCGCCTCCGACCATACCATCGGCCTCTTTGCCCGGATGCAGGTGGTGGTCTCCATGCGTCTCCACGCCCTGGTCTTCTCCGCCGGCCAAGGCGTGCCCCTGGTCGGGGTGGTCTACGACCAGAAGATCAGCTCCTTCCTGCGCTACATCGGCCAGGACCTCTTCACCGAGTTGAAGGACGTGACCTATGAGGGCCTTTGCGCCCACATCGACGCCGCTGTGGGCCGCATCGGAGATACCCAGTTCCTCTCCGGCGGCGTGGACCGGCTCCGCCAGGTGGAGCAGCGCAACAGCGAAGCCGCCGAAAAGCTCCTGGGGCTGTGACCCCGCCACTCTTTCCCATGAGGTGACCCATTTGAAGCAATATATCGTCGTCTCCTACACCTCCTGGCGGACCACCCCCTCCCGGACCCAGCAGCTCGCCGCCCGCCTCCGGGACAGCGAGGTCCTCTTCTTCCAGCCCAGCCGACCGGGCCGCAGCCACAAAGCCCCGGGCCGGCAAGTCCGCCCCAACGTCACAGTCTACAACCTGCCCCCCCTCCGCGCCATCCCCGAAAATGCCGGTCTTCTCCTCCGCCACGCCTGGAAGGGCCAGGCCGCCTGGATCCGCCGCGCCGCCCTCCGCCACGGCTTCCGCACCCCGGTGCTGTGGACCACCCACCCCCAGCAGGTCTATCTTCTGGACCAACTGAGCCCCCGTGGGCTGGTCTACGACTGCGACGCCGACTGGTCTGACCTGCCCCCCCAGTGGGAGGGGGATCTGGCTGCCGCCGCCGACGTGATCTTCGCCGCCTCCCCCGGTCTGCTGGACCGGCTCTCCCCCTGCAACGCCAACATCGCCCTGGTGCCCAACGGCGTCAACTACCCCATGTTCTCCCGGCCCAGCCTGGAGGTCCCTGCCGACCTCCGGGACGCGGCAGGCCCGGTGTTGGGCTGGGTGGGCCGCATCGACCCCGGACTGGACCTCTCCCCTGTGGAATACGCCGCTCTGGAGCACCCGGAGTGGACCTTCGCCCTGGTGGGCCGGACCTCCGGGGACTGCCCCGGCCTCTCCCGGCTGGAGCGGCTGGAAAATGTCCGTCTCCTGGGCTGGAAGGCCGCGGTGGAGGTCCCCGACTATGTGGCCCGGTTCGACGTGTGCCTGGACCTGCCCCGCCGGGAGGCCGACTTCAGCGGCGTGCTCCCCCGGCGGATCTACGAATACCTCTCCACCGGCAAGCCCATCGTCACCCTCCTCGCCCCCGAACAGGTGGAGGAGTTCCCCGACGTCATCTACGGCGCCCACTCCCCCGCCGAATACTGCCGCCTGTGCGAGCGGGCCCTGGATGAGGACCCCGCCTGGGTCGCCCCCCGCCGCCGGAACTACGGCGCCGCCGCCGCCTGGTCCCGCAGGGCCAAGGAAGTCCAGCGCATCCTGGGCGCCATTGGCCTGTGACGGGGAAGGCCGTCGCGCCAAAACGTTTTTTACGATTTCTTCTCCCCATTTTTACCCCTCGTTGTATAAGCATACGAAAATCCCTCCGCGGCCTTGCAATCCCTGACAAACTTCGATATATTTTAGGTATGATGTTTGGACGGAGGTGCGGAAATGGATTCATGCGTTGGAAAAAAGAGCCCCTTTCACGGCACCAATGTGTCCAGCAAGCATTTTGCGCCCACCAGGCCATCCGCACCCCGGATGGCCTGATTCTTTTTTTGCCAGCAAAAAAAATTTGCATCACAGGAGGTCTGTCATGAGCAAGAAAGTCGCCGTAATCATGGGTTCCGACAGTGATCTGGAGACCATGAAGCCCTGCATTGCCCGGCTCCGGTCCTTCGGCATCCCCACTGAGGTCCGGATCATTTCGGCCCACCGTACCCCCGCCGCCGCCGAGGAATTCGCCTCCCAGGCCAGGGAGAACGGCTTCGGCGCCATCATTGCCGCCGCCGGCAAGGCCGCCCATCTAGCCGGCGTCCTCGCCGCCTACACCACTCTGCCCGTTGTCGGCGTGCCCATCAAAACGTCCATGATGGGCGGACTGGACTCCCTGCTCTCCATGGTCCAGATGCCCAAGGGCATCCCCGTGGCCTGCGTAGCCGTGGACGGCGCGGACAACGCTGCCATCCTATGCGCCCAGATGCTGGCCCTCTCCGATGAGGAGTTGACCCATAAACTGACCCGCTTCAAAGCTGATATGGCCGCCGAGGTGGCCGCCAAAGACCGGAAGATTCAGGAGGAGATCTGATATGGAAAAGAAGCTTGTATACACCGGAAAGACCAAGGACGTATTAGCGCTGGACAACGGCAACTACCTGCTCAAGTTCAAGGACGACTGCACCGGCAAGGACGGCGTGTTTGATCCCGGCGAGAATGCCGTGGGCCTGACCATCGACGGCGTGGGCGACGTCAATCTCCGCATGTCCATCTATTTCTTTGAGAAGATCAACGCCGCCGGCATCAAGACCCATTATGTCTCTGCCGACCTGAAGGACACCACCATGGAGGTCCTCCCCGCCAAGGTCTTCGGCCAGGGCCTGGAGGTCATCTGCCGCCACAAGGCCGTGGGCTCCTTCCTCCGCCGCTACGGCGAGTACATCCAGGAGGGCGCCGACCTGCCCGCCTATGTGGAGACCACCTTCAAAAACGACGAGAAGGGCGATCCCCTGGTCACCAAGGACGCCCTGGTGGCCCTGGGCGTCATGACCGAAAAGCAGTACGACGACATCAAGACCATGACCCAGAAGATCACCCAGATCGTGGCCGACGACCTGAAGGAGAAGGGCCTGGTCCTCTACGACATCAAGTTCGAGTTCGGCTACGACGCCAACGGCGACGTCATGCTCATCGACGAGGTGGCCTCCGGCAACATGCGTGTCTACAAGGACGGCCAGTACGTGGACCCCATGACCCTGTCCAAGCTGTTTTTCGCCTGATTTTGGATATGAATGCAAAGAGGTGTAACTGACCATGGGAGGATTCTTTGGCGCCGTTTCCAGGCGTGACTGCGTGATGGACGTGTTTTTCGGCACCGACTATCACTCCCATCTGGGGACCAAGCGGGGCGGCATGGCGGTCTATGACCCCAAGCTCGGCTTTCAGCGGCAGATCCACAACATCGAAAACACCCCCTTCCGCACCAAGTTCGACAAGGACCTGGAGGAGTTCAGCGGCTGCTCCGCCATCGGCTGCATCAGCGATACCGACCCCCAGCCCCTGCTGGTGCGCTCCCATTTGGGGCTGTACGCCATCATCACCGTGGGCATCATCAACAACTCCGACGCCTTGATCGAGCGATACTTCTCCGACCACGGCCATCAGTTCATGGCTATGAGCTCCGGCAAGGTCAACTCCACCGAGCTGGCCGCCGCCCTCATCAACCAGAAGGACGACCTGGTGTCCGGCATCCGCCACGCCCAGGAGGAGATCAGCGGGTCCTGCACCATGCTCCTCCTCACCCCGGACGGCATCATCGCCGCCCGGGACCGGCTGGGCCGTCTGCCGGTGCTGGTGGGCCAGAACGAGGACGGCTGCTGCGTCTCCTTCGAGTCCTTCGCCTATCACAAGCTGGACTATGCCGACGCCTACGAGCTGGGCCCCGGCGAGGTCGTCAAGGTGACGGCAGAGGGCTGGGAGACCCTGGCCCCCGCTGGTGAGGACATGCGGATCTGCGCCTTTTTGTGGACCTATTACGGCTACCCCAACTCCAATTACGAGGGGGTCAACGTGGAGGTCATGCGCTACCGCAACGGCGAGATCATGGCCCGGGACGAGGTGGCCCAGGGCCGCCTGCCCAAGGTGGACTATGTGGCCGGCGTGCCCGACTCCGGCGTGCCCCACGCCATCGGCTTTGCCAACCGCAGCGGCAAGCCCTTTGCCCGCCCCTTCGTCAAGTACACCCCCACCTGGCCCCGGTCTTTCATGCCCGGCAACCAGGCGGCCCGCAACCAGGTGGCCAAAATGAAACAGATCCCCGTCCCCGAGCTCATCGAGGGCAAGAAACTCCTCTTTGTGGACGACTCCATCGTCCGGGGCACCCAGCTGCGGGAGACGGTGGAATTCCTCTACGAGTCCGGGGCCGAGGAGGTCCATATGCGCTCGGCCTGCCCCCCCATCATGTACGGCTGCAAGTATCTCAACTTCTCCCGCAGCAACTCCGACATGGAGCTGTTAGCCCGCCGCACCGTCCAGGAGCTGGAGGGGGATGAGGGGCAGCAGCACCTGGAGGAATACGCCGACGCCTCCACCCAGCGGGGACAGTGTATGCTCAGGTCCATCTGCGAGAAGCTGGGCTTTGACTCCCTGGGCTATCAGTCCCTGGACGGCCTGCTGGAGGCCATCGGCATCGACCGCAGCAAGATCTGTACCTACTGCTGGACTGGAAAGGAATGACCGACATGAAAAACTCTCACTCCGCGTCCTACGCCGCCGCCGGCGTGGACGTCACCGCCGGCTATGAGTCCGTGGCGCGGATCAAGCCCATGGTGGAATCCACTTACATCCCCGGGGTGATGGGCACCCTGGGCGGCTTCGGCGGCATGTTTGCCCCCGATGTGTCCGGCATGAAGAAGCCGGTCCTGGTCTCCGGCACCGACGGCGTGGGCACCAAGCTGCGCCTGGCCCAGCTCATGGACAAGCACGACACCATCGGCATCGACTGCGTGGCCATGTGCGTCAACGACATCATCTGCGGAGGCGCCTCTCCCCTCTTCTTCCTGGACTACATCGCCTGCGGCAGGAACGCCCCCGCCCGCATCGCCGACATTGTCGCCGGCATCACCGAGGGCTGCCGCCAGGCCGGCTGCGCCCTGGTGGGCGGCGAGACCGCCGAGCACCCCGGTCTCATGGCCGAGGATGACTACGACGTGGCCGGCTTCTCCGTGGGCATCGTGGACGAGGAAAAGATCATCGACGGCAAGGACCTGGCCGCGGGCGATGTGCTCATCGGCCTGGGCTCCTCCGGCGTCCACTCCAACGGTTTCTCCCTGGTCCGCAAGGTCTTCGACGTGGAGCACGCCGACCTCCGCACCCCCATGGAGGAGCTGGACGGCAAGAGCCTGGGTGAGACCCTCCTCACCCCCACCCGCATCTATGTCAAGGCCGTCCAGTGTCTGCTCAAAAATGGGGTCCACATCAAGGCCATCAGCCACATCACCGGCGGCGGTCTCTACGAGAACGTGCCCCGGATGATGAAGGAGGGGCTGACCGCCCGCATTGAGACCGACTCCTACCCCATCCCCCCCATCTTCGCCCTCATCGCCCGGAAGGGCGGCATCCCCATGCGGGACATGTATAACACCTTCAATATGGGCGTGGGGCTCATCCTGGCCATCCCCAAGGAGGAAGTGGGCCAGGTCAAGGAGATCCTCTGCCGTTCCGGCGAGCGGGCCTATATCATCGGCTCCGTGGTGGCCGGCGACGCCGGGGTGGAGCTGGTATGAGTAAAAAACGCATCGCTGTGCTGGTCTCCGGCGGCGGCACCAATCTCCAGGCCCTCATCGACGCCCAGGGCCGTGGGGAGCTGGGGGGCGGCGAGATCGTGGCCGTCCTCTCCTCCGCCCCCGGGGCCTACGCCCTGGAGCGGGCGGCCAAGGCCGGCATCCCCGGCTATGTGGTGGCCCGGAAGGACTTTTCCTCCAGTCAGGCTATGACAGCCGCCCTGGTGGAGCGGCTCCAGGCCCTGAACATCGACCTGGTGGTGCTGGCCGGGTTCCTGGTCATCCTCACCGAGGAGATGGTCCGGGCCTACCCCAACGCCATTTTGAACGTCCACCCCGCCCTCATCCCCTCCTTCTGCGGTAAGGGGGCCTATGGACTCCACGTCCACGAACAGGCCCTCTCCTACGGCGTGAAGGTCACCGGGGCCACGGTCCACTTCGTCACGGAGGAGCCCGACGGAGGGCCCATCGTCCTCCAGAAGGCAGTGGCCGTCCGGGAGGGAGACACCCCTGAGACCCTCCAGCGCAGAGTCATGGAGGAGGCCGAGTGGAGTATTCTGCCCCAGGCTGTGGCCCTCTTCTGTGAGGACCGCCTGCACGTCGAGGGGCGCATCGTCCATATCAAGGAGGTTTGACCATGATCGATCTCAAGGCATATCTGAGCCAGAACCCTTACCCCGGCCGTGGTATCCTGCTGGGCCGGTCGGCCGACGACAGCAAGGCGGTCATCGCCTACTTCATCATGGGCCGCAGCGAGAACAGCCGCAACCGCATCTTCGAGACCACCGACGACGGCATCCGTACCAAAGCCTTTGACGAGTCCAAAATGACCGACCCCTCTCTCATTATCTACCACCCCGTCCGGGTGGTGGAGGGCACCACCATCGTCACCAACGGCGACCAGACCGACACCGTGGCCGACGCCTTCCGGGCCGGCAGAGGTTGGGTCCAGGCCCTGCGCACCCGGGAGTTCGAGCCCGACGGCCCCAACTACACCCCCCGCATCTCCGGCATGGTCCGCCCCGACGGCGCCTACCGCCTGTCCATCCTCAAGTCCGCCGACGGCGACCCCGCCTGCTGTCAGCGTTTCTTCTTCGAGTATGACGCCCCCATCGCTGGTCAGGGCCACTTCATCAGCACCTATGAGACCGACGGAAATCCCCTCCCCTCCTTCCAGGGCGCGCCCAGGACCGTGGCTGTGGGCAGCGAGTCCCTGAAGGACTTCGGCGACGGCCTGTGGGCGAGCCTCAACGCCGACAACAAGGTATCACTCTTTGTGCGCTACATTGATCTGAAGACCGGCGAGACCGAGTCCCTCATCTACAACAAGCACGTTTGAGTATGCGGAGGTCAGAAACATGACGGAACTGGAACTGAAATACGGCTGCAACCCCAATCAGAAGCCCGCCCGCATCTTTATGGAGTCGGGCGAGCTCCCCATCAAGGTCCTCAATGGAAAACCGGGCTACATCAACTTCCTGGATGCCCTCAACTCCTGGCAGCTGGTCAAGGAGCTCAAGGCCGCCACCGGCCTGCCCTCCGCCGCCTCCTTCAAGCACGTCTCCCCCGCCGGGGCCGCCGTGGCCAAGGAGCTCACCGACGTGGAAAAGCAGATCTACTTCGTGGACCCGGCGGCGGAGCTCTCCCCCCTCGCCACCGCCTATATCCGGGCCCGCGGCGCCGACCGGCTTTGCTCCTATGGCGACTGGGCCGCCCTCTCCGACGTCTGTGACGCCGCCACTGCCCGTTTCCTGGCCCCGGAGGTCTCCGACGGCGTCATCGCCCCCGGCTACACCGAGGAGGCCCTGGCCATCCTCCAGACCAAGCGCAAGGGCGGCTACAACGTGGTGGAGATCGACCCCAATTACGTCCCCAAGCCCGTCGAGCACAAGGATGTCTTCGGCATCACCTTTGAGCAGGGCCGCAATAACTTCGAGATCAACGACGCCCTGCTCAGCAACGTGGTCACCGCCAACAAGGACCTGCCGGAGGCCGCTCGCCGGGACATGCTCCTCTCCCTCATCGCCCTCAAGTACACCCAGTCCAACTCTGTGTGCTATGTCAAGGACGGCATGACCATCGGCGTGGGCGCCGGCCAGCAGAGCCGCATCCACTGCACCCGCCTGGCCGGCAGCAAGGCCGACACCTGGTGGCTCCGCCAGCATCCCAAGGTCCTGTCTCTCCAGTTCGTGGACGGCATCCGCCGCCCCGACCGGGACAACGCCATCGACATCTACATCTCCGACGAGCATGACGACATCTTGGCCGAGGGCGTGTGGCAGAATACCTTCAAGGTAAAGCCCGAGGTCCTCACCGAGGCCGAGAAAAAGGATTGGGTGGCCCAGATGACCGGCGTCACCGTGGGCTCCGACGCCTTCTTCCCCTTCGGCGACAACGTGGAGCGGGCTCACAAGTCCGGCGTCCAGTACATCGCCCAGCCCGGCGGCTCCATCCGGGACGACCATGTCATCGCCACCTGCGACAAGTACGGCATCGCCATGGCCTTCACCGGCATGCGGCTGTTCCACCACTGATATGCCGCCCGCTCGCGGCCTTACCGCCACCCAGCTCAAATACCTGGCCGCCGTCTTCATGGTCATCGACCACATCGGCATGCTCTTCACCCCCATGACCCCCTTCTTCCCGGCGGACTCCCTGGGGTTTTACCTCTTCCGGTACCTGGGACGGCTGGCCTTCCCCATTTTCGCCTTTTTCGCCGCCCAGGGCTGCCACAGGACTTCCAACTACCCCCGGTACCTGCTGCGGTTGGGGCTCTTCGGCGGGGGCACCCACGCGGTGGCCCTCTGGGCCACCGGCGGCGGCGGGGGCAGCGTTGTCGCCACCTTCTTCCTGGCCGCCGCCGCCATCGGCCTCTGTCGGGAGCTGAAACGCAGGGGGCGTGTCTGGCTGGGCATCCCCGTGACCCTGGCCCTGCTGGTCCTGGCCCAGCTGCTGCGGGTGGACTACGGCTGGGTGGGTGTGCTCACCGTGCTGGCCGTGTACGCCGCGGGAGACGACCTGCATCGGCAGCTGGCCGCCCTGGCCTTCTGTCTCCTGTTCTACTACCTGGCGGGAGGATGCTGGGCCTACTTTGCCCCCTCCGCCCTGCCCCTGCTGGAGACCCGGGGCTGGTGGGGCGTGCTCCCCCAGCTCTCCACCCTGCTCCCCGCCTTCCGGCGTTTCTACCTGCCCTATTCCCTCCTCATGGCGGGCTCTGCCTGCCTGGCCCTCCTCCCCCTCTCCCGGTACAACGGCCAGCGGGGAACGGGGAGCCGCTGGTTCTTCTACTGGTTCTACCCCGGCCATCTGGCGGTGCTCTATGTGCTGAGCATGCTCGCCGGGTGTGCCTGAAATCTCGAAATGGGAGGTCCTTACGATGAACGTCCTCGTTGTGGGCGGCGGCGGCCGTGAGCACGCCATCGTCCGTACCCTGGCCAAAAGCCCCAAGATCGACGCCCTCTACTGCGCCCCCGGCAACGGCGGCATCGCCGCTCAGGCCCAATGTGTGCCCATCAAGGCCACCGATGTGGAGGCCATGGTGGCCTGGGCCAAGGAACACGCCATGGACTTCGTGGTGGTGGCCCCCGACGACCCCCTGGCCCTCGGCATGGTGGACGCCCTGGAGGCTGCGGGCATCCCCGCTTTCGGCCCCCGGGCCAACGCCGCCGTCATTGAGGCCAGCAAGGTCTTTTCCAAGGGCCTGATGGCGAAATACCACATCCCCACCGCCAAATACCGCGCCTTCACCGACCTGGAGGAGGCCCTGGGCTACATCCGACAGGAGGGAGCCCCCATCGTGGTCAAGGCCGACGGCCTGGCCCTGGGCAAGGGCGTGGTGGTGGCCCAGACCGTGGCCGAGGCCGAGGAGGCCGCCCGGAGCATGATGGCCGACGGCAAATTCGGCGTCGCCGGGTCTCAGGTGGTCATCGAAGAATGCATGACCGGCCCCGAGGTCACCGTGCTGTGCTTTGTGGACGGGGAGCACATCGCCCCCATGCCCCCCTCCCGGGACCACAAGCGGGCCTTTGACGGCGACCAGGGCCCCAACACCGGCGGCATGGGCGCCATCTCCCCCGCCCCTGGTTACACCCCTGAGCTCGCCCATCGCTGCATGGAGGAGATCTTCCGCCCCACCGTGGCCGCCTTGAAGGCGGAGGGCCGCCCCTTCCAGGGCGTGCTCTACTTCGGCCTCATGCTCACCCCCGACGGCCCCAAGGTGGTGGAGTACAACGCCCGCTTCGGCGACCCGGAGTGTCAGGCCGTCCTCTCCCTGCTGGAGACCGACCTGATGGACATCTTCCTGACCTGCCGGTCGGGCACCCTGGACCAGCTGGACATCCGCTGGAAGGACGCTGCCGCCTGCTGTCTGGTCCTGGCCTCCGGCGGCTACCCCGCCAAGTACGCCACCGGTTACCCCATCGACGGCCTGGACGAGGCGGAGCAGACCGCGGTGGTCTTCCACGCCGGTACCAAGCGGGACGAGGACGGTACCATCCGCACCTCCGGTGGCCGGGTGCTGGGCGTCACCGCCGTGGGCGAAACCCTGGACGCCGCCATTGGCGGCGCCTACGCCGCCGCCAAGCACATCTCCTTCCAGGACATGCACTTCCGCACCGACATCGGGCGCACGTTCTGATACGCTTTCTCCTGCGGCTCCGGTTCCCCGGAGCCGCTATCCTTATCTACGGAGGTCCTCCCATGAAACGGATCACCCCCCTGGAGGTGGCCACTGTCTTTACCGGCAGCTTTCTGGGCGCCGGTTTTCTGTCCGGTCAGGAGCTGCTGCAATTCTTCGGCGTCTTCGGCGGCTACGGCATTGTGGGCATGGTGCTGGCCATCGCCGCCTTTGTCTTTTTCAGCCTTCTGGTCCTGGACATCGCCAAAAAGACGGGCCGGACGGAATTTGACCGGGTCATTCTCCAGCCGGAGCTGCCCTGGCTCCGGGCCTTCCTCAGCGGCGTCTTCCTCTTCTTCCTCTTTGATGTGATGGTGGCCATGATCGCCGGAGCGGGGGCCCTGCTGGAACAGGTCTTCTCCCTGCCCGCCGTGGTCGGCAACGGTCTGATCGCCGTCCTGGTGTTGGTGGTGGCCCTCACCGGCGCCGCCGGCATGGTGGCCGCCTTCAACATCGTGGTCCCTCTGCTGGTGGTGGCCGCCCTGGTCATCGCCCTGGCCGCCCCCTTCCGCCTGCCCGTGGAAGCGGTGACGGCCACCCCCTTCTCTGACGGCAATCCCCTTCTGGGCAACTGGTTTTTCTCCGCCCTCTCCTTTATCTCCTACAATATGATGGCGGCGGTCACCATCCTGGTCCCCCTCTCCACCGGCATGGAGGAGAAGACCGTCCGCCGGGGTCTGGCCCTGGGCGCCGGTCTCCTGACCCTGATCTTCGCCGGCATCCTCCTGCCCATGCTCCTCTTCCGGGACGCCGTGGGAGGCGCGGAGCTCCCCATGCTGGAGCTGGCCTACCGGGTGGCCCCGGCCCTGGGCCTGGTCTACGCCGTCCTCCTCCTGGCCGGCATGTTTACCGCCGCCCTCTCCAGCCTTTTTGCCGTGGTGACCCGGCTCCAGCTCTGGGCCGGCGGACGGCTGGCCACCCGGCGGACCACCGTGGCGCTGTGCGTCCTCTCCTTCCTGGGCAGCATTTTCGGCTTCAAAAATGTGGTCAGCTTCGTCTATCCTATCTGCGGCTACATCGGCTTCCTGGCCCTGGCCGGCATCCTCCACCACGCCGCGGCGCTGAGGAAAGCGACGGCTCCAAAGACATAAAACTTCATGCGCCAAGCACGCGCCACGAAAACAGGCACAGGCCTGTGGCACATGGCCAATTTTGCTCTGCTTTTGCATCGCAAAAAAGGGCTGTGTACCCATGAACGGGTACACAGCCCTTTTTACTGTTTATTCCCCGGTGACATCCACCGAGATGCCGTTGACGGTCACATCGCCGTCAGCGGGGATGAGGATGTACTTCCGGCCCCCGATGACCCTGGTCTCCACCAGGGCGCTGTGCTCCGGGTCCACATTGAGGACCACTTCATCGGTCTTGACTTCGAAGCGGCGGCTGTCGATGAGGTTGGCCGGGGCCAGGACCGCCCCCTCCCCAAAGTGCTCGCCGCACTTGGCCAGGAAGGCTTGGGACTGCCCCTCGCCGGCGCCGCAGTCGGTGAGGATGCGCCCCAGCTCCCCAGCCGTCAGGGCCAGGGGCTCCGGGTCGTGGCTCTCCTTGTGCTCCTCGATCCGGCCCCGGAGCTCCTGGTGGACCGCCTGGACCAGCTCCAGACTGCACTTCTCCCCCAGGGAGGCGGCAAGGGCCCCCTCAAATGCCTCCTTCTGTTCCGCCGCCGACATGGGCGGCTCGGTGCGGAAGACAGCGTCGATGAACTCCTGATGGAGCTGTTCCGGCTTCCGGGTGTAGAAAAGGGCGTTGTAGATGTTGGCTGCCCGATCATCAAAGGCGGGGAACAGGAAGCCCAGCTCTGGCTGGGCCACGATCTGCCCCGGGGTGCAGCTGTGGAATTCGTTCTCGCCGGGGAAGTAGCCCAGGGCCGGCTTGCCGTCCTTCACCGGGCAGACACAGCAGACGAAGTAGGAAAAAACCTGGTCTCCGGCGTCGGCCTGGGCCTCGTCGTCCTTCCCCCGGTAGGGCACATCGTAGACGTCGTGCCCCAGAAGGATGAGGTAGTTGCTCCCCTCCAGGTCCAGGGTGCGGATGACCCTGTCGTAAAATGCCTGTCGCAGGGCGCTGTCGGCCAGGCCGGAGTCCCGCAGCCCCATGAGGAGCCGGTGCTCCTCGCTGTCTGCCACCTGCCTGGTGGCAAAAACGATGTCAATGAGGTTTTTCCCCAGCGTCCCGGAGAGGGCCTTTTTCAGCAGGCCCAGGTATTTTTCCGACTCCTCCTGGGGCATGGTCCCCAGAGAGCTGTCGATATAGGAGATGATCTCCCCGCTTCCATTCACATAGCAGCCGTACACCCGGCTGATGGCGCTCCGGTCGGCGCGAAACCGCCGGCGCAGCTCGTTGAGTTCCTTCTGGTTCATTGGTCCCTACCTCGCTTTTCATGTGACGTTCTGCCGGCTCCGCCGGCAAACATGCAAGTCCTATTGTAATGCGGACGGACTGGAAAAGCAATCCCTCCTTTGTTGCCGGGCGCCGAAGGCCCCCGATCAGAAAGGTCCCCCGGCACACCAGCGCCGGGGGACCTCCTCACATCCCACATCGTATGCTTACTTGAAATAGTCGGGATACTTTGTCCGCAGCTCTTTGACGTCAATTTTATAGCGGTCCAGGTGCTCCGCTGTCAGCGCCCGCGCCTTCGCCGCGTCCCGGGCGGCGAGGGCGTCGGTGATGTCCTCGTGGTCCCGGACGATGCGGACGTTCTTCACGCTGCTCAGGGCCAGATTGCGCACACGGTCAAAGTGGATGGCCATATTGTCCATGAGGGCGTAGACCTGGGGCTTCTCCGCGATCTCAAAGAGGGTCTTGTGAAACTGGTTGTCCAGCTCCATCAGGGTCTCGGAAAAGTAGTTCTCCAGATAGAAGTTCTGGAGCTGGACGTTCTCCCGGAGCCGCCGCAGGCCCTCGCCGTCGATCTTTTCACAGGCCAGCTCCACCACCGCGCACTCCAGCACCTTCCGCATGAAGCGGGACTCCTCCACCAGGGCCACGTCGATGAGGGAGACGGCGCTCCCCTTCTGGGGGTAGATCTCCACGATCCTGGCCTTGGACAGCTCAATGAGGGCCTCCCGCACCGGCGTCCTGGAAAGGCCCATCTCTGCGGCCAGCTCATTCTCGCTGACCATGCTGCCCGGCGTCAGCTCCAGGTGGATGATGTTGTCCCGAATGGTCCGCAGGGCGTAGTCCCGCCCCGTCTCCCTGGGCAGCCGTTCCGTCAGGCGCATGTGCAAGCCCCTCCTGTACACTTTCTCAATGACGCCCGCTCCCGGCGGGCCGACACTAGTATACCAGCTTTCTCCGCCCCTGTCAAAGACTCTCTTCCCCGCCAACTGGTCAGGATGCTGACAAATTGCACAAATCAGCGTCCAAAAATTTTATCTTCCAGACACTTGTTTTCTAGTATACAAGTATTATAATGGTAGCATCAGAGACAGGGCGGTACAGGGACCCGCCGTGCATACAGGTATGATATCATCAAGGAGGAACCCGAATATGGAGAACGTTCTTCAGAAGATCCACGACATCGGCATCATCCCCGTCATCGCCATCGACGACGCAGCCCAGGCCGTGCCCCTGGCCCGGGCGCTGGTGGCCGGCGGTCTGCCCGCCGCCGAGGTGACCTTCCGC
>NZ_JAPFEA010000142.1 GCF_026169115.1 Intestinimonas sp.
CCGACTTCTCTGCTTTCTCTGACGCCTTCCTGGACGACTTCGTCTTCCTCATGAATTTCAGACCCCGCAAATGCCTTGACTGGCGCGCTCCCTTTGAAATCTTCTTTGGCTCTTTGTTGCACTTGACTTGACAATTCGCAGTATTTCTCCCGGCTTGTCAATCGCCCTCCCCGGAACTGGCCCTTTCTTTCCCGCAAATTGTCCAAATTTGGATAATTTATGTCGAATTTTGGAGGGAGGGCTTTCCCATGTCCATCAGCACCAAACTGACCGCAGCCAAACACCGGCTGGGATTCACCAGCGCCGAGCTGGCCTGCCGCTCCGGCGTCCCCCTGAGCACAGTAAACAAGATCCTCTCCGGCCAGACCCGCCATCCGTCGCCCCAGGCCCTGGACCAGCTTTGCCGGACCCTGGGGATCTCCCTCTCCTACCTGTTGAAGGACGACATCCCGGGCGGGCAGTACATCCCCGTCCAGTGTGAGGAGACGGGGCTGCGCTATCTCTCCAGCCAGGAGTGGGAGCTGGTCCGGGACTACGGCGTTCTCACCGTCCAGGGCCGTGCCATGGTGGACAGCCTGCTGGAGCTGCTCCTCAACCTCTCGCCCCTGCCCCTGCCCACCGGAAAGCGGCGGCTCCTTCTGTGCTTCCAGCCGGCGGCCCAGGGTCTGCGCGGGGCCTATATGGACGGCTTCCGCTATGTCCCGCTGGACGTGACCCTGGACAGCGTCACCGAGCAGGCCGACTTCTGCCTCCTCCTCACTGACCGCTCCATGGAGCCGGTCTATCTCCCCGGCACCATGCTGGCCGTCAAACGCCAGCCCGCCGGCCCCAACCAGCTGGGTCTCTTTCTCCTGGGGCATGAGCTCTTTTTCCGCACGCTCTCCCGCTCCACCGGACGGACCAAGCTGGTGGCCATCAATCTGGAGTACAAGGACGTCCCTGTCCGCCGGTCGGATGAGCTTCACTGTCTGGGCACCATCCTGGGCGCCGTCCGGGACTATGTCCGGCTGCCCGCCCGGGAATAACGTCCGATTTCCTTTGTCCGAAGCCCGCGACTGTGCTATACTGCTTTCAAGAAAGGAGGGGTCATGTTTGCCCCAGCTCCCCGACGGACTGCAAGACCTGGTCCATGGTCTGGCTGTCTTTTTGCACGACCACGCCGCCGTTATGGCGTGGTACACCACAGTGGTGCGGTTCCTCTTCCCCGTTCTGGCCGCCCTTATCCTGATCCGCAGCATCCGCTCCCTCCTCACGGTGCCCCATGTGCCGGAGGTGTGGGCCTACCTCACCCTGCCCAACGGTCTCTCCCAGCCCCTCGCCCACTGGGAAAACTTCCTGGGCCGCTCCAACGCCTGCGATGTGATTTTGGGCTATCCCACCGTCTCCCGGCAGCACGCCGCCCTCATCCGGGCGGAGAACGACAGCTGGACGGTCTACGACCTGGGCTCCAAGGGGGGCGTCGCCGTCAACGGAAGGCCGGTGGCCGAGGCCGCACCGGTGGCCTACGGCGACGTGCTCTCCCTGGGCGGCGTGGAGACCGTTCTTTTGCCGGTGCCGCCGGAGGAGCGGGAGAAGCGCCGGGCCAGGCGGCAGGCCGAGGAGCGCCCCGTCTCCCCCTGGGTGGGCCTCTTCTTCCTCACCCTCTTCCAGATCCTCACCGCCGTGCAGCTCATGGCCGCCGCCGGACCAGAGCTGCCCGCCGCCGTTCCCGGCGCCTTCCTCTGTCTCACCGCCGTCATGTGGGGCTACTTCCTGGCCATGCGGGCCATCCGCCGGGTGGGCTTCGAGATGGAGACCATCGCCTTCTTCCTCTCCACCCTCTCCCTGGCGGTCACCGCCTCCTCCGCCCCCTCCGCCCTCTTCAAACAGCTGCTGGCCCTGCTGCTGGGGCTGTTCCTCTTTGTAGTCCTTGGGGTCTTCCTCCGGGACCTGGACCGGGTGAAGGCCATCCGCTGGCTCATGGCCGCCGGCGCCATCGGCCTTTTGGGTCTCACCCTGGTGCTGGGCCTTCTGGGCCTGAGCCACAGCAAATACGGCGCCCTCAACTGGATCACCCTGGGCCCCCTCTCCTTCCAGCCCTCGGAGGTGGCCAAGATCTGTTATATCTTCGCCGGCTCGGCCACGCTGGAACGGCTCTTCCGGAAGCGGAATCTGGGGCTCTTCATGGTCCTCACCGCCGTGTGTCTGGGCTGCCTGGCCCTCATGAGCGACTTCGGCACCGCCGCCATCTTCTTCGTCACCTTCCTGGTCATCGCCTATCTGCGCTCCGGCGACTGGGCCACCCTGGCCCTCATCTGCGGCGGCTCCGTCTTCGGCGTGGTCATCCTCCTCACCTTCAAACCCTACATCCTCAAACGGTTCGCCACCTGGGGCCACGCCTGGGAGCAATCCTCCGCCGGCGGCTTTCAGCAGGTGCGCACCATGTCGGCTGCCGCCTCCGGCGGTCTGGTGGGGGTGGGGGCCGGAGAGGGCTGGCTCCACAACGTGGCCGCCGGCGACACCGACCTGGTCTTCGGTATGCTGTGCGAGGAGTGGGGGCTCATCATCGCCGTGCTGGCGGTGCTGTGCATCGTCACCCTGGCCGTCTTCGCCGTCCGGTCCTGCCGGTCAGGCCGGTCCAGCTTTTACACCATCGCCGCCTGCGCCGCCACCTCCCTGCTGGTCTTCCAGACCTGTCTCAACGTCTTCGGCTCTGTGGACCTCCTTCCCCTCACCGGCGTCACCTTCCCCTTCGTCTCCAACGGCGGCTCGGCCATGCTCTCCTCCTGGGGCCTGCTGGCCTTCCTGAAGGCCACCGACACCCGGCAGAATGCCAGCTTTGCCATCCGGCTCCCCTCGCGCCAGGAAAGGGACTCCATCTATCTGCCCAAAACGCCCGGAGAGGAGGTGGACGGCGATGCGTAAGATCGAAAAACGGGCCGCGCTCTGTCTCCTTCTGGCCGCCGCCCTGGTGCTGGGCCTGGGGGTATTCTGCTTCCGCTTCTTCCTCAGCGGCGGGAAATGGGTCTCCTTCGCCGCCAACCGCCACCTCTACAACAGCCGGGGCGAGCTCTCGGTGGGCCGGGTGCTGGACCGGGACGGAGACCTCCTCTCCTGGGTGGATGAGGACGGCAGCCGGGTCTACTACGACAACGCCACCGTCCGGAAGGCCACCCTCCACGTGGTGGGGGACGCCCAGGGCCGGATCGGCTCCGGGGCCCTGGTGGCCTTTGCCGACCGTCTCTCGGGCTACAACCTCCTCACCGGGGCATACAGCCCCATGGGGGCGGGCAACGACCTCTACCTCACCATCGACGCCCGGCTCAACTACGCCGCCTATACCGCCATGAACGGGAAAAAGGGGGCGGCCGCCGTCTACAACTATGAGACCGGCGAGGTCCTGTGCCTGTTCTCCTCCCCCACCTTTGACCCGGTCTCGCCCCCCGACATTCAGGAGGGGGATACGGCCTACGACGGCGTCTACCTCAACCGGGCCCTCTCGTCCACCTTTGTCCCCGGCTCGGTCTTCAAGACGATCACGCTGGCCGCCGCCATCGAAAACCTCCCCGACCTTTTCAGCCGCGCCTTCACCTGCTCCGGCTCCTGTCAGGTGGGGAACGACGTGGTGACCTGCCCCGCCGCCCATGGGGAGCTGGACATCTACTCCGCCTTCTCCAAGTCCTGCAACGGCGTCTTCGCCCAGCTGGCGGCGGAGCTGGGGCCGGAGGTCCTGGCCGAGTACACCCGGCAGGCGGGGCTCACTGACCGGTACAGCGTCAGCGGCCTCAAAACCGCCGCCGGCAGCTTCCAGTTCTCCGGTGCGTCGGAAAACCAGCTGGGCTGGGCCGGGGTGGGCCAGTTCAACGATCTGGTCAACCCCATGTCCCTGATGATCTACATGGGGGCCGTGGCCAACGGCGGGCGGGCCGCCCTTCCCCAGCTGGTCCGCAAGACGGTGACTCCTCTGGGCTTTCCCCCATCCTTTTATTTCAGTCACAAGACCGGCAAGCTCATCAACGCCGACACGGCGGCCACCCTGGCCGACATGATGGCCCGGAACGTCACCGAGACCTACGGCGCCGGGCGGTTCCCCAACATGGACCTCTGCGCCAAGTCGGGCACCGCCGAGGTGGGCGGCGGCAGGGCCCCCAACTCCTGGTTCACCGGCTTCCTCCGCAACGAGGACGCCCCCTACGCCTTCGTGGTGGTGGTGGAGGAGGGCGGCAGCGGCGCGCAGACCGCCGGCAGCGTGGCCGCCGCTGTCCTGGACCTGCTGGTGAACGGCTACTAAAATCATGGAAACAAAAAATTCCGGCGGTCACCCGCCGGAATTTTTTGCATTTCCCGCAACCCTTTCCCGGGAAATGCGTATATCCAGTCAGAGTTGACCCGCGGGAGACTCGAAGCCAAAACCGACGGAGGGATGCCTGTGGAAGATACGCGCCTGATTGAGGGATTGCGCCGGGGCCGCCGCGCCGCCCTGGAGGAGGCCGTCCAACGGTACACCCCCTATGTGAGCGTCACGGTGTGGCGTACCCTGTCCACGGGCGGGCCCGCCCTGCGGGAGGACGTGGAGGAGGTGGTCTCCGACGTGTTTTTGTCCCTGTGGACCCACGCCGGGGCGCTGCGGGAGGGGGCCGACCTCCGGCCCTGGCTGGGGACAGTGGCCCGGAACAAGGCCGTCGATCGGCTCCGCCGGGCCCCCGCCCCGGTCCTCCCCCTCTCCGACACCGACGCCGCCCCCCAGCCCGGCCCCCAGGAGACGGCTGAGCAGCGGGAGTGGGCAGAGCGGCTGTGGCAGGCCGTGGACGCCATGGACGAGCCTGACCGCACCCTCTTCCTCCGGTACTATTGGTACGAAGACCGGCTCCGGGACATCGCCCGGGACCTGAAGCTGAACCTCTCCACCGCCAAAAGCCGCCTGCGCCGGGGGCGGCTGGCTCTGCGGGAGGAACTGACGAAAGGAGGGGAACACCCGTGAAGGAAACCCATTTTGCAGAGCTCTGGTGGGATACGGTACCCACAAAGGCGCCCTGCCCCCAGCCGCTGGACCCGGAGGACATGGTCCGCCGGGTGAACGTCGCCCTGGACGGTCTCCCCTCGGAAAGGAGACCACAGATGCGGAAAAAGACCCGTTTCGCGGCGGTCCTCATCGCCGCCACTGCGGCCCTGGTGGGCACCACCCTGGCTGTCACGTACCACTTCGACGTACTAAATGCCTTTTTCCAGGGGGACACCGCCCCCGCGCAGGCCCTTGTAGACCGGGAGATCCGGTCGGTCAGCGATGAAAACTATACCCTGACTGTGGAG
>NZ_JAPFEA010000014.1 GCF_026169115.1 Intestinimonas sp.
AACGTCAAGGCGCTGCTCATCAAGTGGGCGGCCACGATTTGAGGAGGTGCATGTATGGACAAGATCAATGCGTGGAAGGCGGCTGTCACCGCCCTCCTGGGGGCCCTCACCGCCCTCTGGGGCTGGTTTGGCTGGCTGGTGGTCGGCTGGGTGGGGCTCATGCTGCTGGACTATATCACCGGCTCTGCCGCCGCTGCCAAGGACGGCCAGTGGTCCTCCAAAGAGGCCCGGGCCGGGATCTGGCACAAGGCGGGCATGGTGGTGGTGGTCATTGTGGCCGCCGGCGCCGATATGCTCCTTGCCCTGATCCTCACCAACCTGCCGGTGATCCAGCTCCCCGTGGCCTATCGGGGCCTGGTCTGTCCCATGGTACTGGTCTGGTACTGCATCACCGAGCTGGGCTCCATCGCGGAAAATGCCGTGACCATGGGGGCCAAGGTCCCCACATGGCTCACCAAGCTCCTCAAGGCCGGCCAGGCCGCCGTGGATGCCGCAGGGGACGATTTGACGGAAGACAAAAAGCACAGCGAATGAGTAAGCGCGCGCCCCGGGAGAGATCCCGGGGCGCGTTTTGTCTCTAGTTTATAAAGTGCTATATCTTCCGATAAAGACTGTATCGAAGATCTCCGCCTTTACCCCACCCAGAGCTCTCAATGCGCCATTGACCGCGCGGTGAGCATCAAGCCGGGCAGCGCCGAGCTGCTGCATGTCTACATCGACGTGGAGCCTGTGGGCTTCAACCGGGGCTTTTACACTGTGGATGTCCGCTACTTCTACCGGGTCACCGCCGACGCCTTTGTGGGCGCCGCCCGACCGGTGGAGATCAGCGGCCTGTGTGTCTTCGATAAGCGGGTCATCCTCTTCGGCAGCGAGGGCGGAGCCAAGACCTTCAGCTCCCAGGTCTGCTGCGGCGGGCTGGATGAGCAGGAGCTGCGCAAGAGCGGCCTGCCCTCCGCCGTGGTGGAGGCGGTGGACCCCATCGTCCTGAGTATGAAGCTGGTGGACGTGTGCGAGTGCCGCTGCTGCGACTGCGAGCTGACCGAGATCCCGCCCTGCGTCTGCTCCTGCTTCGGCAGCGATCTGAACTTCGGCAGCGAGGGCAAGCGGGTCTATGTCACCCTGGGCCAGTTCTCCATCATCCGCCTGGAGCGGGATACCCAGCTCCTCATGCCGGTGTACGACTACTGTATGCCGGAGAAGGAGTGCGCCTGCGGCTCCTGCGGCGAGGAGGACCCCTGCGAGCTCTTCCGCCAGGTGAAGTTCCCGGTCAACGAGTTTTTCCCGCCCAACACTATGGGCTGCGGCGAGAGCTGCAAACCCGACCTGCCCGGCTGCTGCCGGAAGTGACCTTACCCCTCATTTCGTAAACGCCCAGCCCCGACGGCTTGTGCCGTCGGGGCTGGGCACCGTTTTTCAATCTTTTCCCAGTCGGTGGAGAAGGGCCTCCTCCACACGGTCTCCATATTTGAGTCCCAGGAGGAAAAGGGCCAGACCGCCCAGCCCCAGAAGGATCATGGCCCAGGTGGGGATGGCCACCACAGAGCCGCCTACGGCGCTGGCTACCAGAAGTCCCCAGGGCCGGAAGAGCCCCACCAGCACCAGAAAGCGGGAGAAGGGGATCTCGGTGAGTCCCGCCAGGATGCACAGGATGTCGTCCGGGAAGAAGGGAAAGAGGAAGGCCATGGCCAGGAAGACGTCCCGCTTCCGGCGGATGACGTCCAGATAGCGGTCAGAAAGGGCGCGGCTGACGAAGCGGTCAGCGAAGGCGCCGCCCAGCCGGCGGGCCAGCTGAAAGACCACGGCGGCGCCCAGCACCACCGCCGCCCAGGTGAGGAGAAAGGCTGGGACCGTGCCAAAGAGAAGGGCGCCGGCCATGGCGGTGATGTTGCTGGGGATGGGGGCGATGATGACCGAGAAGAGCTGGAGAAGGAAAAAGACCAGGTGGGAATAGGGGGAGAATGCCTGAATATAGGTTTGAAGGCTCTCCAGGGAGGTGACTGCCTGGAAGAAGCCGGTTTTCCATAGAAGGACGGCCCCCAGGGAGAGGAAAAAAAGAGTGGTCAGAAGGGTGAGGAACCAGGTGTGCTTTTTCATGCCGATGCGCTCCTTGTTTTTTCTCTGCTCCATAGCTTACCACATAGTTCCTAAAGAGGGGTAGAGAAATGATGAACTTTTCTTTAATTCTTGTCGGGAACGGGAAAATAGGCGGGGTGCGCCCGTGGGGATGGGGCAAGGGCATGTTTCCTGCCATACTTGCATACCCCTTGGGAGAAGGGGGGCGGGCATGTGGATATTTTGGAGCGGCTGGGGGATGGGATCTGGGACCCGTGGCTACTGGCGGGCTTTCTGCTGGTGGGCCTGTGGTGCTCGGTGGGCACAGGATTCTTTCAGATCTTCGGTTTGCGGCGCTGGCTGGGGACGGCGGCGGGGGCCCTGCTGCGGCCTGGTAAGCGGAGCGGGTGTGGGGGGCTCACCCAGCTCCAGGCCCTCTCCACCGCCCTGGCCTCCACCATCGGCACAGGGAGCATCGCCGGGGTGGCCACCGCCATCTTTTACGGCGGACCCGGCGCGGTCTTCTGGATGTGGGTCTCAGCCTTTTTGGGCATGATGACAGGCTGTGTGGAAAAGATCCTCGCCGTCCGCTATCGCCGCCGGAGCAGGGAGGGCGGCTGGGAGGGGGGACCCATGGAGTACATGACCCAGGGTCTGGGGCTCCGGCCCCTGGCCCTGGTATTTGCCTTCTTCTGTGTTGTCGCCTCCATTGGGGGCGGGGACATGGTCCAGGCCAACTCCATCGCCGCCGCGCTGGAGCACGCCTTTGGATGGGATCGGCTGACGGTGGGGGTAATGGTCGCCCTCCTCACCGGCGGGGTCATCCTGGGAGGCATTGGCCGCATCGGGCGGGTCAGCGAGCGGCTGGTCCCCGCCATGGCCCTCCTCTTTCTGGCCGGGGGGAGCGCGGTGATCCTGTGCCACGCCGCCGCCCTGCCCCAGGCCCTCTCCGCCATCTTCGCCGGAGCCTTTACGCCGAAGGCCGCCGCCGGCGGGGGACTGGGTTACTCCATGGCGGCGGCCATGCGGTATGGGGTGGCCCGGGGGGTCTTTACCAACGAGGCCGGGCTGGGCTCCTCCGCCATGGCCCATGCCGCCGCCGATGTGGACCACCCGGGGGAGGAGGGAATGTGGGGGATGTTCGAGGTCTTTGTGGCCACCGGACTGGTCTGCACGGTGACCGCGCTGGCCATCCTGACCTCCGGGGTCTACGATCCGGACACCGCCCTCCGGGCCCTGGAGGCAGGGCGGGTGGAGGACGCCATGGTGGGGGCCTCCCTGTCGGCGGCCGCCTTCTCCACGGTGCTGGGGAAATGGGGCGGGCCCTTTGTAGCGGTGTGTCTGCTCCTGTTTGCCTTCTCCTCGCTGCTGGGGTGGAGCTACTACGGAGAGCGCAGCCTCAGCTTCCTCACCGGCACCCGCCGTTGGACGGGGCTTTACCGGCTCTGCTTCCTCCTCTTTGTGGTGGTGGGGAGCGTCAGTGAGGTGGGAGCGGTGTGGCAGGCGGCTGACATCTGCAACGGCATGATGGCGCTGCCCAATCTGGCTGCCCTGCTCCTCCTCTCGCCGGAGGCATTCCGGCTCCTGGCGGCGTGGACGCAGGTCAGCGGGAGGAAGCGGGGGAGGGGCACTTCCCCGGCCGCATAGTCCACGCCAACAGGACCACCCTCCGCAGGGGCTTCCACTGGGCCGAAAATCTGGTATAATGGGGGCAGGAAAACCCATGCGCGTCCGCCCCGTCCGGCGGATGCCGGAGAGGAGCGGGTAAACATGCGGGTGCTGAATTTCGGCTCACTGAACATCGACTATGTCTATCAGGTGGACCACTTTGTCCAGCCGGGGGAGACCATGAGCGCGGCGTCGCTCCGGGTCAACTGCGGAGGAAAGGGGCTCAACCAGTCGGTAGCCCTGGCCCGGGCCGGGGTGGAGACCTGGCACGCCGGCTGCATCGGCCCAAAGGGGAGCTTTCTCAAGGAGCGGCTGGACGCTGCCGGTGTGGATACCCGCTTTGTCCGCCAGGTGGAGGGGAGCAGCGGCCATGCCATCATCCAGGTGGACCCCAAGGGGCAAAACTGCATCCTGCTCCATGATGGGGCCAACGCCCAGATCACAGAGCCCTTTGCAGACGAGGTGCTGTCCTGCTTCGGCCCGGGGGACGTGCTGCTCCTCCAGAACGAGACCAGCTGTGTGGGCTACCTGCTGGCCCGTGCGGCGGAGCGGGGGCTGCGGGTGGCGCTGAATGCCGCCCCCGCCAACGGGCGGCTGAACGACCTGCCGCTGGAACGGCTCACCTGGCTGCTGGTCAACGAGGTGGAGGGGGCCTTCCTGGCGGGGACGGAGGACCCGGAGGAGATGGCGCGGGTGCTCACCCGGCGCTGCCCGGACACCACCCTGGTCCTGACCCTGGGAGCCCAGGGGGCGCTGGCTGCGCTGGGGGAGGAGCGGGTATGGATGCCGGCCCGGCGGGTGCCGGTGGTGGATACCACCGCCGCCGGGGACACCTTCACCGGCTATTTCCTCCGGGGGGCCATGGAGGGCAGGCCGCTGGAGGAGACGCTGGGGCTGGCTACCGCGGCCAGCGCCCTGGCGGTGGGCCGGGCGGGGGCCGCCGCCTCCGTCCCGGACTACCGGGAGGCGGAGGCATTTTTCCGGGGCGCAAAAAACGCATGACGCATTATAACGCAAAAAATATGGCTCTCCGGCCCAGATGGCCGGAGAGCCATATTTTTTGATTTTATACCTGGACGGCCAGGGATTTTTCCACCATCCGGTCGGGGTAATAGGAAAGTTTGGAGCGGCGCAGGCCCTCCAGGCCCATGTCGTCCTCCCGGTTGAGCCACCGCACATCGGGGTGGTGGGTCCGGACCCAGCGGGCAAATTCCCGGTTGATGATGGGATAGGCGCCCTGGATATCGCTGTATGCCTTTTCAAAGTGGACGTCCACGGTCTCGCCGTTGATGAGACTGCCCATGGTGAAGGCCACCACCCTGCCCTGGGACCGGAGCAGCAGTCCGAACAGGCCCAGGCGGTCATAGAAGGCGAAGGCCTTGGACATGGCGTGGCGCTCGTCCAGCCTGGTCCGGGCCTCCCGCTCCGCATCGCCGTTTTCGGTGCGGTAGAGGCGGTTCCACTCCAGATCCATGGCGGCGCAGTCCGCCAGGTTGTCCATTGTGATCTCCTCTGTCTGCCAGTTGGGGCAGGCGTCCTGGAAGCGGCGGATGTGGTTGCGTTTGCCGTGGAGCTTTTTGCCGGGCAGGTCGGCCAGACGGTCCACGTCGTAGAGGTAATCCCAGCCGTCCCGGTCGGGCTCCAGCCGGTATTGGCCCGGGCGCAGGGTCTCCAAAAGGCGGGCCTGCTCCGGGGTGACACAGAAGAAGCGGCAGGGCTCGCCCCGGTCCCGAGCGTCCTCCTCCAGGGCGGTCAGCACGGGGGAGAGAGGTCCGCTGCCGGCGGGGAAGAGGTAGCCGGCGCCCCGACTGCCCTGCACGCGCTCCAACACATAGCCCTCCATGGCGGCGACCTGCTGGCGATAGGTGCCGCTCCATAAAAACAGGGTCGAGAAGCTGTACTCACAGCCCTGGTTCCCCGAGGCGCGGAAGCAGGACTCCACCCACGCCTTATCTTCGATCTCAGGTTCCCGAAAGTCGATCATAGTCAAGTCTCCGTTCATGTGTGCGGCGGTCCCTGGGTCCCCAGGAGCCCCCTGTCCCACAGCCCGGAAAGCAGGGCCGGGTGGGGCAGGTGTATTATAGCACAGCGTCATGGAGGGTACAATGAGAAAAATGCCGTTCCTTTCCTGCCCGAAGGGCCAAAAAGGGAACGGCATTTTATCCATGCTTGAGTGCGCTCAATAGGCGGCCACAATACCGCCGTCGTTGGCGTAAACGGTGCTGATACCGCCGGTCTCGCAGATGAAGACCTGGGAGAAGCCGCACTCCTTCTGGACCATCTCCCGGAGCTGGAAGGCCCGCTCCAGGCAGTTGCAGTGAGAGAGGACCAGCAGCTTTCCCGCATGGCCGGGGTCCTTGGCCATGAGTTCCACCATCTTGCCCAGGGCCTGCTTCATGCTCATGGCCTGCCCCCGCTTGCAGATCTCGCCCTGAGGGGTGGACCCCATGAGGAGCTTGATGCGCAGCGCGGCGGTGACCACCGACTGGAGCCCGGTGAGACGGCCATTTTTACGCAGGTTTTCCAGGGTCTCCAGCACGAAAAGGGTGTTCATCCCGCCGCAGAAGGCGGTGGCCTGGGTGACCACCTCGTGGAAGGGAAGACCGGCGGCGGCCAGCTCCCGCACCTTTAAGGCCAGCAGGACCTCGCCGGCGGAGGCGGAACAGGAGTTGAAGATGTGGATGTGGGCGTCGGGGTGCTCTTCCAGCCAGATCTGCCGGGCCTGCTGGGCGCTGTTGTGGGAGCCGGAGAGCAGCGCGGAGAGCGTAATCACATAGAGGTCGTCAGCGCCGCAGTCAAAGGCGTCCAGGTATTGGGCGGGGGAGGGGCAGGCGGTCTGGGGCGCAGTCTCGCACTCCTTCATCCGCCACAGCAGCTCCGCCCGGTCCAGACCGGCGTCGTCCACAAAGAGCTGGCTGCCCACACGGATCGACAGGGGCACGCTGAGAAAATCGTCTTCCCGCAGCAGGGAGGGGGTCAGGTCACAGCAACTGTCCACGATGACTTTGAAACTCATGCTGACAATCTCCTAATCTCATTTTTCAAATTAGATTTTACCATAGGCCATCGGAAAAGTCAACTCCGACGGACGGAGGGGAGGTAGACTGTCGAAAAAGTGGAGCTGCGTAAAATAAGCCACAGGGGAAAAGTGTGAAAGGGCATCTGGACTGCCGGTGGCAGTCCAGATGCCTTTGGGCAAAGCCGACTCAAAACAGGTGATATCAGGCCAGGAGGTACACGTCGCAGGACCGGACTCCGAAGCTGATACACTGCTCGTAGGTGTCGAAGAACAGGTCGATGCGGTTGCCCTTGATCTTGCCCCCGCAGTCCTCTGCGGTGGCCACGCCGTAGGTGATGGAGCCGTCGGCGGAGACGATGAACATGCGCGTGCCGTAGGGGATGACCCTGGGGTCCACGGCGATGGCGCCCACCCGGGCGATGGTGCCGGTGGCCGTCTTTTTCCAGGACTGCCGCTGGGTGGTGTAGGCGGTGGCCTTGCAGCGGAGGACCTGGGTGTAGGGGAGGGTTTCACCGGAGGCGGTGGTAAGGGTGCCACCGCCGTCGGCGTTGGCGTCGATGTGGGTGAGCACGTCGTCAGTGACGCTGAGGGAGGACTGCGGGGTGGGGGCTACCCGGGTGCCGTAGGAGACGACCTCGGTCACCGGCTCCTGGGAGACATAGGTCCCCAGGGCGGTGATCCGCTGGCTGCCGTCTGGGTCAGTGACCACCCGGCTCCTGGCGGAGAGGGTCCCCCGGACGCCGGCCTGGACCACCCGCTCCTCACCCAGGAGAAGGTTGGGGTCGGCTTGGCGGACGGTGTCGTAGGGCAGCAGTTCCACCACCCGTTCCTCGTGGGTGGTGACCGGGCGCTCCACGGTGACGGCCACCGAGCCGTCCTCCCGGAGGGCGGCGGTGACCCGGTCCCGGGGAGAGACCGCCACGCCGGCCAGGGCAAGGGCGCCCTCGGCGTCGTCTGAGGGGCCGGTGATGGTGCGGACGGCCTCGCCGTCCACGATGTGGTAAACGGTCCGGGGGCTGGCAGAGCCGGTGACGAAGAGGGCGGCCAGCAGACCGGAGAGCAGCAGGGCGGCGGTACGGCCGCCCCTGGATGATCGAACGAACATGGGAAATGCCTCCTGAAGGATAGATCCGTTGATTTTGTAATCATTTGCATGGCATAGAACAGGTGGGATTATAGCCATATTTTTAGCAAAAGTCAAATCAACTGGAAACTTTCAGAATGGATTTCTGAAAATCAAGGGATTTTCCCCTGTCGTTTTCCATCGCTGTTGGGGGAGAAAAGAAACAAAAGATTACAAAAAGTTACAAGCGGGAAGCCCTGGGCCACAGGGCTTCCCGCGATTTTCGGGGGATCGGACCGCCCGCAGGGGCGAAGGGGACGGAAAAGAGGGGACAGGCCGGTCTTCCGCCCCCTTGTATTTACCAAAATTTAGGGGATTTAGGCCTAAAATCAGCAAGAAAAGACTAAAAATTGGAAAATAATTTTGGCAGATCTGAGGAAAAAGGGGGGCTGCCGTCGACAAAAACTTTAGGCAGGTGGACGGAGAGATTCACTCATTTCCCTCCGGCGGGGGAAGCTCCGGCGTCTCAGACTGGAGCTCGGCGAAGAGCTTTTTGTCCTCCTTGGAGGTAAAGGACAGCTTCTGGTAGAGGTCGGGCCGCCGCCGCCAGGTCCGCAGGATGCTCTGCTTCCGCCGCCAGCGGGCGATGTTCTTGTGGTCGCCGGAGCGGAGGATGGGGGGGACGGTGCGTCCGTGCCAGGTCTCGGGCCGGGAGTACTGGGGGTACTCCAATAGGCCGTTCCAGTGGCTCTCGTCCTCAAAGCAGGCCGGGTCGGAGAGGACACCGGGCACCATCCGGGCCACCGCGTCGGCCACCACCATGGCGGGCAGTTCGCCGCCGGTGAGGACGAAATCGCCGATGGAGAGCTCCTCGTCCACGCACTCCTCGATGAATCGCTCGTCGATGCCCTCGTAGTGGCCGCACACCAGGATCAGGTGGTCGTAGTCCCGGAGGAGGCGTCTGGCTTCGGACTGGGTAAAGGTCTTGCCGGCGGGGGAGAGAAAGATGGTGTGGCCGGGGCCGTAGGTATCCGTGATGTGCTTCCAACACTGATAAAGGGGGTCGGCCTGCATCACCGCGCCGTGGCCGCCGCCGTAGGGGTAGTCATCCACCTGCTTTTGCTTGTTCAGGGTGTAGTCCCGGATCTGGTGAGCCTCGATGCGCAGGATGTCCCGCTCCTGGGCCCGACCCAGGATGGACTCGTTCATCATGTCGCCTACGGTCTCGTCAAAGAGGGTCATGATATCAATATTATACATCGCTGCCCATCCCCTCGATGAGGTGGACCCGGATAAAGCCGCCGTCCACGTCGATCTCCTTGACAAAGGCGTCCACGGCGGGGATCAGGTACTCTTTGCCGCCGCCCCGGACCACATAGACCTCGTGTGCGGGGGGGGTGAGGATGTCGTGGATGGTACCCAGCACCGCACCGGTGTCGGCGTCCCGGACCTCCAGGCCCATGAGGTCGGCCAGGAAGTGGCGGCCGTCGGGGAGATCCACCCCGGTGCGGTCGATGGAGACGGTCCTGCCCTTCAGGCGCATGGCGGCGTTCACATCGGCGACGCCCTCCAGCCGGGCCAGCACATTGCCCTTGTGGGGCCGGGCGGCCAGGACCTTCACGGGGGCGCCGTCTATATATAAGGTAGGGAAGGAGCAGAGGAACTCCGGGGTATCGCACCAGGGGACGATCTTGACCTCCCCCTGGATGCCGTGGGTGTTGACGATCTGCCCGGCTTCCAGGAATTTATTTTTCATAATGGCGTTGTCCTTTCCGGCCTGCCGGCCCGTAAAGAAAAAACGCGGCGGGACGTATCCCGCCGCGTCAGCTTGTCGAAAAAGCAGAAATACCTCAAATTTCGTGCAAGAGTCTCGCAGAGTTCCGTCGTCCGCAGACGACGGAAGGAAATAAAATCTGTTTTTTCCAAGGACATGTGCCTTGTAAAAAACGCTTCTCAGCCTGCAAGCGTGCGAGTCGGGACCCCAAACAAAGCCCAGCGAAGCAGCTTTGTTTGGGAGAGGAGGGACAAGGAAGCGGAGCGATGCCTGGCCGTCAGGCCGGGATGAGCGGTGCGGACTTTGTCCCGACGAAGTGCGACGCAGCAGGCTGCAACTCTTCGAAAAAATGCTTGCATTTTTGAGAGAGCCTGTCGATAAAATCGACAGGCTCAACGCGGCGGGACGTATCCCGCCGCGTTTCAGTCCACGATCTCGACGGAGACCCTGGTTCCCTTCCGCTGAGCAACAGAGCGCATCAGGGTACGGATCTCCTTGGCGATGCGGCCCTGACGGCCAATGACCTTGCCCATGTCCTCGGGGGCGACCCGAAGCTCCAGCAGAGTCTCGCCGTCTTCCTGGGTCTCGGTGACCGAAACGGACTCCGGGTGCTCCACCAGGTTTTGGGCCACATAGGTAAGAAGCTCTTTCATGTGCGCCTCCCGTCGGCTTACACGCCGGCCTTTTTCAGCAGAGCCTTCACAGTCTCAGTGGGCTGAGCGCCGGTCTTGATCCAAGCCTGGGCACGCTCCGCGTCCACCTTCAGCTCGACAGGGTTGGTGGTGGGGTTGTAGAAACCGATCTCCTCGATGAAACGACCGTCACGGGGATAGCGGGAATCGGCCACCACGATGCGATAGAAGGGAGCCTTCTTGGCGCCCATGCGACGCAGTCTGATTTTAACCATGTATCGTCACCTCCAAATAATCTTCAAAATTCCTTATATGGCAGTACCGGGGAAGATCCCGCAGGTACGGACCAACTTATCTGAAGGGGAGTCCTTTGAACTTCCCCAGGCGGCCCATACGCCGGGCCATTTTGCCGCCGGCCATGCCGGCCATCTGCTTGGTGAGCTGCTGCATCTGCTCGAACTGCTTGAGCAACCGGTTGACGTCCACCACCTGGGTGCCGCTGCCGGCGGCGATGCGCTTTTTCCGGCTGCTGTTGAGGAGGGCCGGATTCTCCCGCTCAGCGGGGGTCATGGACAGGATGATGGCCTCGGTCTTGCCCAGGGCGCTCTTGTCCAGGTCGGCGCCCTCCAGGGCCCGGGCGTCCACGCCGGGGAGCATCCCGGCCAGGTCGCTGAGGGAGCCCATGTTTTTGAACTGCACCAGCTGGTCATAAAAATCCGTCAGTGTGAGACGGTTTTTCTTCATTTTCTCCTGGAGCTCGGCCGCCTTCTTCATGTCGAAGGTCTGCTGTGCCTTCTCAATGAGGGAGAGCACGTCGCCCATGCCCAGGATGCGGGAGGCCATGCGGTCGGGGTGGAAGATCTCCACCTGGTCCAGCTTTTCTCCCACGCCCACAAATTTGATGGGCTTTCCGGTGACGGCCTTGATGGAGAGGGCCGCGCCGCCCCGGGCGTCGCCGTCCAGCTTGGTGAGCATGACGCCGGTGATGTCCAGGGCCTCGTCAAACGCCTTGGCGGCATTTACCGCGTCCTGGCCGATCATGGCATCCACCACCAGGAGGATCTCGTCGGGGTCCACGGCGGCCTTCATGACCTTGAGCTGCTCCATCAGCTCCTCGTCCACATGGAGCCGGCCAGCGGTATCCAGGAACACCAGATCGTTGCCGTGCTTGCGGGCGTGCTCAATGGCGGCCTTGGCGATGTCCACCGGATCGGACTGCCCCATCTGGAAGACGGGGATATCCAGCTGCTCGCCTACCACCTCCAGCTGATGGATGGCGGCGGGGCGGAAGGTATCACAGGCGGCCAGGAGGGGCCGCTTGCCGTTCTGCTTTTTCATGAAGCCGGCCAGCTTGGCGCAGTTGGTGGTCTTGCCGGCGCCGTTGAGGCCGACGACCATCACCACTGTGGGCGGCTTGGGGGAGACATTGAGCTTGGCGCTCTCGCCGCCCATGAGGGCGGTGAGCTCCTCGTTGACGATCTTGACGATCATCTGGGCGGGGGTGAGACTCTCCAGTACGTCGGCGCCGATGGCCCGTTCGGTCACCGTCTTGGTAAATTCCTTGACCACCTTGTAGCTGACGTCGGCCTCCAGGAGGGCCATGCGGATCTCCTTCATGGCCTCCTTGACGTCGGCCTCGGAGAGACGGCCTTTGCCCCGGAGCTTTTTGAATGCGTTGGAGAGTTTTTCGGTCAGTCCTTCAAATGCCATAGGTCACTCCTGAATCAGGGTGTTGGTCAGGGACTTGATGCGCTCGGCCAGGAGCTCCAGCTCGTCGCTGCCCAGCTTGGCGTCGTTGAGGTCCAGGACCTGTTGGACGCAGTCGGCCACCTGGCGGAGCTGCCCCTGCATGGTGTGGAACCGGCGGATGAGGCCGGTCTTGTCCTCGATCTCGGTGAGATATGCCTCCGCCCGGACGATCACGTCCCGGACGCCCTGCCGGGTGATGCCGTAGTTTTCGGCGATCTCGGCCAGGGAGAGGTCTTCATTGTAATAGAGGTCGTAAAACTCCTTTTGACGGTCGGTGAGCAGGTCGCCGTAAAAATCATAGAGCATCGCCATCCGGTAGGCTTGGTTCTTCATTGCGGCACCTCCGTTCCGTCTTGTAAAGCCCGTGAGCTTTACACAAGCAGTATCATACAACATTTTCGGCGGCCTGTCAAGTGAAAATCCCGTCGTTTTCAGGCCGCCCCCTTGGGGAAAATGCCCAGCATCAGAGATAGATTTTTGTTTTAATGGTGCCAAAGCGGGAAAAATATAGTATAATGGAGTCCGCCTGCAAACCTCACCAAGGAAAGGAAGGTCAGACATGACCCAAGTCACCCGCATAGAATTGATGCCCGGCGTCCGTTTGACGGCGGTGCAGACCCATAAATTCAAGAGCAACCAGCTCTCTGTCACCCTGCTGACGCCGCTGGCGGCGGAGACCGCCTCGGCCAACGCGCTGCTGCCCCATGTCCTGCGCCGGGGCACCCGGACCCACCCGGATCTGGAGACCCTCTCCGCCGCGCTGGACGAGCTCTATGGCGGGGCCATCGAGCCCGCCGTCCGCAAGAAGGGCGAGACCCAATGTGTGGGCTTCGTGGGCAGCTTCCTGGATGACGCCTACGCTCCCGGCGGGGAGAAGATCCTGGAGGGGGCCGCCGCCCTGCTGGGGGAGCTGCTGCTGGACCCCTGCACGGAGGAGGGGGCCTTCCGCGGCGACTATACCGCCCAGGAGCGGCGCAACCTCATTGACCGCATCCGGGGTCAGATCAACGACAAGCGGAGCTATGCCATGCACCGTCTCACCCAGATCATGTGTGGGGCGGAGGCATTCGGCGTGGACCGTCTGGGAGACGAGGAGCGCGCCCGGGCCATCACGCCGGAGGGCCTGTGGGAGCGGTATCAGTGGCTGCTGAAGAACGCCGCCGTGGAGCTCTACTACTGCGGTTCCGCCGCGCCCGAGCGGGTGGAGGCCGCCTTCCGGGCGGCCCTGGAGAAGCTGCCCGTCAACCCCGGGCGGACACGCCCCGGCTGCGGGGTCACCCCCCACGTCTCCGGGGCGCCCAGGGTGGTGGAGGAGGCCATGGACGTGACCCAGGGCAAGCTGGCCATGGGCTTCCGCACCGGCGGCGTCACCTGCTGGGAGAAGGACTACCCGGCGCTGGCCATGTGCAGCGCCGTCTTCGGCGGGACCACCCTCTCCAAGCTCTTCCTGAATGTGCGGGAGAAGCGATCCCTGTGCTATTATGCCAGCTCCGGCCTGGAGAAGATGAAGGGCTTGATGCTGGTGTCCTCCGGCATCGAATTTGACAAATACCAGATCGCCAGGGACGAGATCCTTGCCCAGCTGGAGGCCGTCCGCCGTGGTGAGATCGAGGACTGGGAGCTGGAGGGCGCCCGGCGCACCCTCATCAGCGGACATCTGACCACCCTGGACAGCCAGGCCCGGCAGGAGGAGTTCTGGCTGGGGCAGGCAGTCGCCGGTCTGGAGACCACCATCGAGGAGTTGTGCGCCGGGCTTGAGGGAGTCACCCGGGAGCAGGTGGCCGCCGCCGCCCGGAAGCTGGAGCTGGACACCATCTATTTCCTCAAGGGCAAGGAGGACTAAAACCATGGAAAAACTGGAATTTCCCCAGGTTGGGGAACAGATGTACCACGAAAAGCTGGAAAATGGACTGAATGTCTTTGTCTTCCCCAAGCCGGACCACCAGAAGGGCTACGCCTTCTTTGCCACCAATTACGGCGGTATGGACATGCGCTTCTGCCTGGATGGGACGTGGCACGACACCCCCGCCGGCGTGGCCCACTTCCTGGAGCACAAGATGTTCGACACCAAGGAGGGCAACGCCCTCCAGGAGCTGGCCGCCAACGGGGCCAGCCCCAACGCCTTCACCAGCAACGCCATCACCGGCTACTACTTTGAGTCCACCGAGAAGTTCGAGGAGAATTTGAAGATCCTCCTCTCCTTCGTGTCGGTGCCCTGGTTTACCCAGGAGAGTGTGGACAAGGAACAGGGGATCATCGGCCAGGAGATCCGCATGTATGAGGACGATCCGGGCTGGGAGGTGTATCTGGGGCTGGTGCAGTCCCTGTACCACCACCATCCGGTGCGGGAGAATGTGGCCGGCAGCGTGGAGTCCATCTCCCACATCACCGCCGAGACCCTCTATGCCTGTCACAAGGCGTTCTACGATCCGGCCAATATGGTCCTGTGCGTGGCCGGACCGGTGGAGGCGGAGGCGGTGTGCGCCGCCGCCCGGGCCATCCTGCCCAAGACTCCCGGTCCCATCGCGGAAAAGGACTACGGAGGGCCCGAGCCCGAGGGGGCGGTCCGGCCCCGGACGGAGAAGAAGATGGCTGTCTCCACCCCCCTGTTCCAGCTGGGCTGGAAGGGAGACGCCCCCCGGCGGGGCGAGGCCGGGCTGCGCCAGGAGCTGGTGGGAGAGCTGGCCATGGAGGCCCTTTTGGGCACCTCTTCGCCCCTGTACGCCCGGATGTACCGGGAGGGACTCATCAACAAGGAGTACTCCTACGGCTACGAGAGCTACCCCGGCTGCGCCTTCCTGTGCGTGGGCGGGGAGTCCCCCGACCCGGAGGCCGTGAGCCGTGCGGTGGCCGAGGAGGCCGGGCGCATCGCCAGGGAGGGCATTGACCCCGCCCTGTGGGCGCGCATCAAGAAGGGGATCTATGGGGGCAAGGTCCGCAGCCTCAACTCGTTTGAGAACCTCTGTGTGGGTCAGGCCGGCGCTTTCTTTGAAGGGACGGACTACCTGCGCTTTGCCCCCCTGCTCTCCTCCGTGGAGCGGGAGGAGGCCGAGGCCCTTCTGGCCCGCTGGGTGATCCCGGCACGGGCCGCCCTCTCTGTGGTCTCTCCCAAGGAGGCGCAGGCATGACCAGGACTGTCCTCTTTCCCGGCCTGGGGCTGGAGTTCCACCTGGACCGGGTGGCCGTGGAGCTCTTCGGCCTGCCCATCTACTGGTATGGAATCATCATCGCCTGTGGCTTTCTGCTGGCGGTGGTCTTCTGCTCCCGGATGGCCCCCCGGTTCGGCATCCGGTCCGACGACGTCATCGACCTGCTCTTTCCCGCCGTGCCCCTGGCCATCATCGGGGCGCGGCTCTACTACGTCATCTTCTATCTGGACCTCTACCGGCGGGAGGATGGGAGCTACGACCTGTTCGGGATGGTGGATATCCGGGACGGCGGCCTGGCCATCTACGGCGGCGTCATTGCCGCCGTCCTCACCCTCATCGTCTTCTGCCGGGTGAAAAAGCTCAGCTTCCTCGCCTTTGCCGATCTGGGGGCCTTTGGCCTGCTCATCGGTCAGTGTGTGGGGCGGTGGGGCAACTTCATGAATGTGGAGGCTTATGGCGGCCCCACCGACCTGCCCTGGCGCATGGGCATCGATGCCTATGTGGACGGGGCCTGGCAGTATATGGAGGTCCATCCCACCTTCCTCTACGAGTCGCTGTGGAACCTGCTGGGCTTTCTGCTCCTCCTCCTGGTGGTGCTCAAAGGGAAGCGCCGCTTCGACGGGCAGATCATGTGGAGCTATTTCCTGTGGTACGGCTTCGGACGGGGGCTCATTGAGGGCCTGCGCACCGACAGCCTGTACTTTTTCCATACCTCCATCCGGGTGTCCCAGCTGCTGGGCTTTGCCTCGGCGCTGGTGGCGGCGGGCTTTTTGATTTACCATCTGTGCCTGCGGCGGCACAAGCCCGAGGAGCTCTATGTCGACTGCGTCCGGGCGGCGGAGCGGGCCGCCCGGGCGGAACACAACAAAAAGGAGGAGAACGAGTATGGCGGCGACGGTCATTGACGGAAAGGCGCTGGCAGCCAAATGCAAGGCTGAGGTGGCCAGGGAGGTGGAGGGCCTGTCCCGGCGTCCGGGGCTGGCGGTCATCATCGTGGGGGACAATCCGGCCTCCCGTACTTATGTGAACAGCAAGCGGAAGGACTGCGACGAGTGCGGCATTTACAGCGAGGAGTATGCCCTGCCCGCCGATGCCGGCCAGGCCGCCCTCATGGAGATCATCGAGAGCCTCAACGGCCGGTCCGACATCGACGGCATCCTCTGCCAGCTCCCCCTGCCGGAGGCCTATGACGAGGAGGCTGTGCTGCTGGCCATCGACCCGGACAAGGACGTGGACGGTTTCCACCCCATCAATGTGGGGCGTCTGTCCACCGGACAGTCCTGCTTCGCCCCCTGTACCCCCGCCGGCGTCATGGAGATGCTCAAGGCGTACGGGGTGGACCCCAAGGGGAAGGAATGTGTGGTGGTGGGCCGGTCCAACATCGTGGGCAAGCCCATGGCGATGCTGCTCCTGGCCGCCCACGGCACCGTCACCGTCTGCCACTCCCGGACAGAGGACCTGGGGGCGGTCTGCCGCCGGGCCGACATCCTGGTGGCGGCGGTGGGGAAGCGGGACCTCATCACCGCCGACATGGTGAAGGAGGGGGCGGTGGTCATCGACGTGGCCATGAACCGCAACGACGCCGGCAAGCTCTGCGGCGATGTGGACTACCCCGCCGTGGCCGAGAAGGCGTCTCTCATCACGCCGGTGCCCGGCGGCGTGGGCCCCATGACCCGGGCCATGCTGATGGTGAATACCCTGGAGGCCGCCCGGCGGCACGGGGCCTGAGCCACAGGAGCAACAGGAGCAATAAAACAAGGCCGGAGGACATGCAAATGTCCTCCGGCCTTGTCATTTTAAGGGTAATGTGGTATGATATAAAGTGCTGTACGGCGCGGTCAGGCCGGTTTTGGGGAACTGCTCAGGCCGGGGGACCGCCGCCGGGAAAAAGACGGAAAAATCCTGTTTGAGGTGTATGATATGGAACAAGCGACACAGAAAAAAGTCATGATCTCCGGCATCCAGCCCAGCGGCGACCTGCATCTGGGCAATTACCTGGGGCCGCTGCGCCACTGGCCCGCCATGATCGAGGAGTTCGACTGCTACTTCTTCCTGGCCGACCTGCACACCATCACGGTGCGGCAGGACCCCGCCATGCTCCGCCGCCGGACCCTGGAGCAGCTGGCCAGCTATATCGCCTGCGGCCTGGACCCGGAGAAGTGCGTGCTCTTCGTGCAGTCCCATGTGCCCGCGCACAGCCAGCTGGCCTGGGTGCTGGACTGCTACACCATGTTCGGCGAGCTCTCCCGCATGACCCAGTTCAAGGACAAGTCGGCCAAGCACGCCGACAACATCAACGCCGGTCTCTTCACCTATCCCGCCCTGATGGCCGCCGACATCCTGCTCTACCAGCCGGACTTCGTGCCCGTGGGAGAGGACCAGAAGCAGCATGTGGAGATCTGCCGGGACATCGCCAACCGCTTCAACAACATCTACGGCGAGGTCTTCAAGGTGCCTGAGCCCTATATCGCCAAGGTGGGGGCCCGCATCATGAGCCTGAATGCCCCGGAGAGCAAGATGAGCAAGTCCATGCCCGAGGGCTGCGTCTTCCTGATGGAGAAGCCGGAGGACATCATGCGCAAGTTCAAGCGGGCCGTCACCGACTCCGACACCGAGCGGTGCGTCCGCTATGCCCCTGCGGAAAAGCCCGGCGTGTCCAACCTCATCCAGATCTACGCCGCCGCCACCGGCAAGTCCTATGAGGAGGTGGAGCGGGAGTTCGACGGCCAGGGCTACGGCAAGTTCAAGCCCGCCGTGGGCGAGGCCATCGTGGAGACCCTGCGCCCCATCCGGGAGGAGGCCCAGCGGCTCCTGACCGACAAGACCTATCTGGAGTCGGTCTACCGCGCCGGCGCCGAAAAGGCAGACTATGTGGCCAACAAGACCTTGCGCAAGGTCTATAAAAAGGTGGGCTTCGTGGCCCGCTAAGGCCCGTTCCATCCCTGAAAAGGAGCATTTTTGTCAATGAACAGTGATCTTCAGACCATGGGCTGGGTGGCCGCCGCCCTGGTCACCGCCATGGTGGTGGCCCTCATTGCCACGCCGGTGGTCAAGAATATGGCCTTTAAGGTGGGCGCCGTGGATGTGCCCAAGGACAACCGCCGCATGCACGACCACCCCATCCCCCGCATGGGGGGACTGGCCATCTTTTTCGGCTTTATCCTCAGCGTGCTGCTTTATGTGGAGATGACCCCGCAGCTCCGGGGCATGCTGCTGGGGGGCGTCATCATCATGGTGCTGGGCATCTTTGACGACATCTACGCCCTGGGCGCCAAGTTCAAGCTGGTCATCCAGATCGTGGCCGCCCTGGTGGCGGTCCTGTCCGGGAACGTCATCGAGGTCCTCTCCAACCCCAACGTCCTCTCGCCCAACCCCTGGTGGGACCTGGGCTGGCTCTCCTATCCCGCCACCGTGCTGTGGATCGTGGCCATCACCAACGCCGTCAATCTCATCGACGGTCTGGACGGTCTGGCCTGCGGCGTGTCCACCATCAGCGCCCTCACCATGCTGGTCATCTCCCTGGCGGTGGCCGACGCCCCAGTGGCCATCGTCATGGCCGCTCTGGCCGGCGGCTGCATCGGCTTTCTGCCCTACAACCTCAACCCCGCCAAGATCTTCATGGGGGACACCGGCTCCACCTTCCTGGGGTTCATTCTGGCCGTCATGTCCATCCAGGGACTTTTCAAGTTCTATACCATCATTTCCTTTGCCGTGCCCTTCCTGATGCTGGGCCTGCCCATCTTTGACACCTGCTTTGCCTTCATCCGGCGCATCGCCCACGGGCAGAGCCCCATGCACCCTGACCGGAGCCATGTCCACCACCGGCTCATCGACATGGGCTTCAACCAGAAGCAGGCGGTGGCGGTGCTCTATATCATCAGCGCCATTCTGGGCCTGTGCGCCGTGGTGCTCACCACCAGCGGCGAGCTCAAGGCCATGCTGCTGCTGTTGGCCCTGTGCGCCGCCGGGGCCGTGTCCGGCCGCATCTTCCTGAGCAACAACGAGAAGAAGAAAACTGAGGACGCCGAACACAAGGAGGATCAGCCGTGAAGACCATCCGTGTCATGACCATATTCGGGACCCGGCCGGAGGCCATCAAAATGGCCCCTCTGGTCCGGGAGCTCGCCAGCCGGCCCGGCGTGGAGAGCCTGTGCTGCGTCACCGCCCAGCACCGGGAGATGCTGGACTCGGTGCTCCACATCTTCGGGCTGACGCCGGACTACGACCTCAACATCATGGAGCCCCGGCAGACCCTGTCCACCATCACCTGCAAGTGTCTCACTGGTGTGGAGGGGGTGCTGACCCAGGCCAGGCCGGACCTGGTGCTGGTCCACGGGGACACCTCCACCACCTTCTCCGCCGCCCTGGCCGCCTACTACCAGCAGGTCATGGTGGGCCATGTGGAGGCGGGGCTGCGGACCTATGACAAATACTCCCCCTTCCCGGAGGAGATGAACCGCACTCTGGTGGGGGACATCGCCGACCTCCACTTCTGTCCCACCCCGGCCAACCGGGCGAATCTGGCCCGGGAGGGCATCACCAAGGGCGTCTTCATCACGGGCAATACGGTCATCGACGCCATGTCCACCACCGTGCGGCCCGACTTCCACTTCTCCACCGGGCTCCTCAACGAGCTGGATTATACCGGGCGGCAGGTGGTCCTGGTGACCTGCCACCGCCGGGAGAACTACGGAGCGCCCATGGCCCACATCATGACCGCCCTGCGGCGCATCGTGGACGACCACCCCCAGGTGGAGCTGGTCTATCCGGTCCACCTCTCCCCGGTGGTGCGGGAGGCGACGGGGAAATACCTCGCCGGCCATGACCGCATCCACCTCATCGATCCCCTGGACGTGGAGGAGATGCACAACCTGATGGCCCGGTGCCATCTGGTGATGACTGACTCCGGCGGGCTCCAGGAGGAGGCCCCCGCTATGGGCAAGCCGGTGCTCGTCCTCCGCCGGGAGACCGAGCGGCCGGAGGCCGTCGAAGCCGGCACCGTCCGGCTGGCGGGCACAGAGGAGGGCGAGGTCTACCGCCTGGGGAGTCTCCTGCTGGAGGACCCGGCGGTCTACGCCCAGATGGCCCATGCGGTCAACCCCTACGGGGATGGTCGGGCCTGCCGGCGCATTGCCGACGCCATCGAGTGGAAATTCGGCCTGCGGGAAGCGGCGCCGGAGGAATTCCGGGCCTGAGTCCGGGCCGGGACAGGAGGGAGCGGGATGGAACGAAAAAACAAGCTGGTGCTCTTCCTGCTCATCGTCCTGGTGATGACGATGGCGCTGATCTCCAGCTTTGGACTCAACCTGTTCACCGGCGGCGGGGCGGAGATCGTCCTGCCCACCCCGGCCCAGTCGGACCCGGGCGGGGAGGAGGGCCCGGAGGAGGGGGGACTGGCGCTGCCGGTCCGCACCACGCCGGAGACGGTCCAGAGCATCATCGCCACCCTGACGCGCCCGGAGAACTACGCCCGCACCGTTACGGTGGAGATGGCCACCGGCGCCGACCAGGCCGGGAGCTTCACCGCCAGCGTTCTGGTGGACGGGGCCTGGACCAGCATTGAGCTGACCAGGAGCTTCCAGCCCATGGGCGCACAGTACACCATTGTATATACCGACCCGGAGGACGGCGAAGGGAGACTATACCGCTGGTACGCCGGCAGCACCCAGGTCACCTCCTGGACGGTGGGGGAGAACGGGGCCGACCTGGCCCAGCACATCCCCACCTATGAGGACGTGCTGGAGTTGGACCCGGCGTCCATCGTGGATGCCGACTATGTGCTCCGGGACGGCGGGCCCTGCATCTATGTGGAGACGGCGGTGGACGGGCTGGGCTATCTGGAACGCTACTGGGTCTCTACCGATAACGGCTTGTTGGTGGCCTCGGAGACCGTCAAGGAGGGCATCGTGGTCATGCGCATGCGCTCTACGGAGGCCGAGGTCCTCCAGGCGGCGGAGAAGGACCGCTTCACCCTGCCCGACGGCACGGTCCTGTACGAGCAGACCACGCCATAATCATGCCCTTCCGCCGTCCTCCCGGCCACCCAGGCCGAAGAGGAGGAGAAGCCCCAGCGTGATGGCCGGCTCCAGATCGTCTCCGTCGGTGAGAATGAGCAGGAGGATGAGCAGGAGAAGGATGTCCCCCCGGTCCAACTCCCCCAGCCCCAGCCCCTTGAGGAGCCCGGAGAGCCAGCTGCCTGACCCGCCGCCCGCCGGACCACCGGCGGGCGGCGGTCTCCGGTCCTGGTGGGCCTCCCCCCGGTCCTGCCGGGGCGGGGCGTCCTCCATGGGAACGCGCTCATAGCCGCCGGCCCGGGGGATATAGCGGTTATACATCCTCTCCCCCCTCCCGCAGGGCGGACAGGGCCACCCGAATGAGCCGGGAGAGCTTGGCGACCTGGATGGCCCGGTCCACCTTGGCGTAGCGTTCCGGCTTTACATAGGGGCGCAGGGCGGAGAGCAGGGCGGTCCTGTGGTCGTCGGGGCGGTTCCACTCAGTGAGCAGCCGGCCGGCCAGCCCCAGGAGCCGGGGGTCCAGGCCCTCGCCGCCGCCAAAGGCCCCCAGCAGTCCGCTCAGGTCCGGGGGTGCACTCCCCGTCTCCTCCGGGGCGGCGGCCTCAGAGGTCTGCCCGTCGGGCGCCTCACCCCTCTGTTCTGACCCGCCCTCCAGGCTCTGGGCCAGGGACATGATCCGTCCCATGGCGTCGGGGTCGGCCAATATGGCGTTGAGTTTTTCTGAAAAGCCCTCCGGCATGACCGCTCCCCCTCTCTTTGCCCGGCGGACGGGCGGATCTTATGTCTGGGATGCGCGCTTGGCGATGCGCGTTACGGCGTCTGCGCCGTTGGGGTCCCCCATCACCCGATCCACCATGCGTTGGAGCTGGGTGGGGTCCCCGTGCATGGCGGCCTCGGCTGCTGTCTGGAGCCCGCCCTGGCGCTCCAGCATGGCTATGAGGGCCTGGGTATCGGGGGAGCGCAGGAGCTGTTCCAGCGCCGCCTTGTCCTTGAGGAGCTTTTCTGCCTGGGGTGTGTGGAGCAGGCCGCCGGCCTGGGACGTGTTTGACATGAGGGTCCCTCCGTTCAAGATATGTTTGGACTCATGGTATTATATGTGACTTTTTCCCGGAGGTGACCGGAATGAAGAAGATACTGGTGCTCTCCGACTCCCACGGAGACGTGGAAGCCATGGTGCGTGCGGCAGAGCGGGAAAGCCCCGACCTCATCCTCCATCTGGGGGACCTCTGCCGGGACTTTGACGCCCTGCGCCGGCGGCTGCCTGTGACCCAAGCCATGCAGAACGTCTGCGGCAACTGCGACGGCTTTACCGAGGTGCCCGACCAGCGGGTGCTGCTGGTGGAGGGGAAGCGCATTCTCATGATGCACGGCCACCGGTATGAGGTCAAGCTGGGCTATACCAGGGCCATGTGGGCGGCCCGGGAGGCCGAGGCCGACATTCTGTTGTGCGGTCACACCCACATCCCGCTGAACCGGGAGCTGATGGGGCTGCGGCTCATGAACCCGGGCTCCTGCCAGGGCAGCCGCGGGACTTACGGCGTCATGGAGCTGGGGGCGGGGGAGCCCTGCTTCCGCATAGAAGAAATTCGGGCCGGCAGCTGACCGGCAGAAGGAAGGGACGCATATGCTGTTGACCATTGATGTGGGCAACACCAATATGGTATTCAGTGTGTTTGATGGGGAGACCCTGACCGGCAGCTTCCGGCTGACCACAGTGGCGGGGCGGACCTCAGATGAGCTTGGCATGGACATCTGGAACCAGCTCTCACGGCTGGAGATCCGGCCGGCGGATCTGGAGGACGTCATCATCAGCTCTGTGGTGCCGCCGGTGATGGCGGCCCTGGCCGACGCCCTGGTCCGCTACCTGGACAAGGCGCCGGTGGTGGTGGATGTGGACGTGGACCCGGGCCTTCCCTACGGGGTGGAGAGCAACGAGCACCTGGGCGCCGACCGGTCGGTGGCCTGCGTGGCCGCCATCCACAAGTACGGCGCTCCCCTCATCCTGGCCGACATGGGCACCGCCACCACGGTGGACGCCATTGGTCGGACGGGGGCCTATCTGGGCGGGTGCATCACCGCCGGGGCCCGGATCTCCATTGAAGCCCTCTTCCAGAAGACGGCGCTGCTGCCCCAGGTGGATCTGGCTCTGCCGGAGCGGGTCCTCAGCGGCACCGCCGTGGGGCAGATCCAGGCCGGGGCGGTTCTGGGCTACGTGGGGGCCATGGAGCGGCTCATCACCCAGGCCCGGGAGGAAATCGACGAGCCGGAGGCCATCGTGGTGGCCACGGGGGGCCTGGCGCCGGTCATCGCCGCCGGCACCGACCTCATCGACGTGGTGGACGGCCAGCTCATCCCCGATGGGCTGCGGCTTTTGTATCAGAAATACCTGCGGGAGCGGAAGTAAGAGAGAGGAGGAGAGGCCGTGGGACGCGAGAAGACCATCGACATGACCCGGGGGGAGCCCCTGCGCCTGATCGTGCGGTTTTCCCTGCCCCTTTTGGTGGGCAATGCCTTTCAGCAGCTCTATAATATGGTGGACAGCTGGGTGGTGGGCCAGTTCGTGGGCACCACCGCTCTGGCGGCGGTGGGGATCGCCTTTCCGGTGATCTTTCTCCTCTCGTCCCTGTTCATCGGCCTTTCCATCGGGGCCAGCGTTATGATCGCCCAGTTCATCGGCTCTGAGGATAGGGATGCGGTCCGACGCAGCGTGAATACGGTGTATGGCGCCTTTATGGTCAGCATCGTCCCCCTCACCCTCTTCGGACTGTTCATCTCCGGGCCGGTGCTGCGGCTCATCCAGGTACCGGAGAGCGTATATGGTCAGGCCCATATCTACCTGCTGGTGGTCTTTGCCGGCATCATCGGCAGTCTGGGCTACAACATCAACGCCGGCATTCTCCAGGGGCTGGGGGACAGCCGGACCCCGCTGCTCTTCCTGGCGGTGGCCTGCGTCATCAACATTGTCCTGGACCTGGTCTTTGTGCTGGTCTTTCACTGGGGCGTCTTTGGTGTGGCGCTGGCCACCATCGTGGCCCAGTTCAGCTCCTGGATCTTCGGCATCTTCTATGTGAACCGGAAGTACCGCTACTTCGCCATCCGGCCCTTCCGGCTGGAGGTGGAAAAGCCCCTCCTCCGGCGGGTGCTGCGGCTGGGGGTGCCCTCCGGCATCCAGCAGTGTCAGCTTGCGGTGGCGGTGCTGGTGCTGCAAGCCCTCATCAACAGCTTCGGGGAGCAGTTCGCCGCCGGTTTTTCCGCCGCCAACAAGATCGATACCTTTGCCTTCATGCCCATCGACAGCTTTGCCCTGGCGATGACCACCTATGTGGGTCAGAATGTGGGCGCAGGTCGTCTGGACCGGGTCAAGACCGGGGTGCGGAAGGCGTTGGTGCTGTGCATCGTGGTGTGTGCCGTCATGTCGGCCCTGGTGGTGCCCAACGCTGACTTTTTCCTCTCCATTTTCAGCGCCGACCCGGCGGTGATCCAGGCTGGCCGGGCCTATCTGGACCGGGTCCTCTCCACCATGGTGCTGCTGGCGGTCATGTACCCCCTCAACAATGCCCTCCGGGGGGCCGGCGCTGTGATGACGCCCATGGTGTCCAATATCGTGGCCCTCTGGGTGGCCCGGGTGCCGGCGGCCTATCTGCTGGCCCATTTCTACGGCAGGGACGCCCTCTACTGGGCCTATCCCATCGGCTGGGCCATCGGCATCCTCATCAGCGGCACGGTCTATCTCCGGGGCCGCTGGAAGCGGGCCTGCCCCACGGCACAACGTACAGAAACAGAGCGTGCAGAATAAACAGCTTGTCGAAAAAGCGTAAATACCTCAAATTTTGTGCAAGAGCCTCGCAGAGTTCCGTCATCCACAGATGACGGAAGGAAATAAAAACTGTTTTTTCCGAGGACATGTGCCTTGGAAAAAACACTACTCAGGCCGCAAACGTGCGGCGCAGTCACTTCGGCTGCGCCGTGCGCTGCAGCGGCCTGCACCCCTTCGAAAAATGCTTGCATTTTTGAGAGAGCCTGTCGACTTTGTCGACAGGCTCAAAAAACTCCGCTGGAATGGAACTTCCAGCGGAGTTTTTTGTCTGACAGTCACGGATCACAGGTTGAAGTAGCGGGCGGCGTTGTAGTAACAGATGCCCTCCACGATTTTCTTCAGGGCGGCCTCGTCGTTGGGGTACTCGCCGTTTTCCACCCAGTGGCCGATGAGGTTGCACAGGATGCGGCGGAAGTAGTCGTGCCGGGCGTAGGAGAGGAAGGAGCGGGAGTCGGTGAGCATGCCCACGAAGTTGCCCAGCAGCCCCAGACTGGCCAGGGACTTCATCTGCTCCTCCATGCCGGTTTTGGTGTCGTTGAACCACCAGGCGGAGCCGTGCTGGAGCTTGCCGGGGAGCTCATCAGTCTGGAAGCAGCCCAGCAGGGTGCCCAGCTGGGCGTTGTCGGCGGGGTTGAGGGAGTAGAGGATGGTCTTGGGGCACTCGCCGGTGAGATCCAGAGCGGAGAGGAGCTGGGCGATGCTGCCGCCGCAGGTGTTCTGGGCGATCATGTCGAAGCCGGTATCGGCCCCCATGCGCCGGAACATCCGCTCATTGTTGTTGCGCAGGCAGGAATAGTGGAGCTGCATGACGATGCCCAGGCGGTGGTAAGCCCGGCCCAGGTGGAGCAGGAGGGTGGTCTGGTAGCCCTCGATCTCGGCCAGGGTCAGCGCCTCGCCGGACATGGCCTTGCGGAAGGCGGCGTTGGCCTCGTCCATGGTGCAGGCGCGGAAGGGCACATAGTCCAGGCCATGGTCGCTGGCCCGGCAGCCCATCTTGGCAAAGAACTCCAGCCGCTCCACCAGGGCGTCGCAGACCTCCTGGGCGGAGGTCAGCTCCGTCTTGCCCACGCTGGCGGCCAGCTTGCCCACATAGTCGGCGAAGCCGGCCTTGTTGATATTGACGGCCTTGTCGGGGCGGAAGGAGGGGCAGACCTGTACGGTGATGGAGGAGTCCTTTGCGATCTTCTCGTGCCACTCCAGGGAGTCGATGGGGTCGTCGGTGGTGCCGATGAAGGCCACGTTGGCCTTGCGGATGAGGCCCCGGACGGTGAGGTCGGGGTCGTGGCGCAGCTTCTCGCCGGTCAGGTCCCAGATCTCCTGAACGGTCCTGGGGGAGAGGTACCCCTGGTAGTCGAAAAACTTCCGCAGCTCCAGGTTGCACCAGTGGTACATGGGGTTGCCGATGGCCAGCTCCACGGCCTCGGCGAACTTCTCCAGCCGCTCCAGGCCGGGCTTCGAGCCGGTGACATAGTCCTCGCTGACGCCGTTGGAGCGCATGAGCCGCCACTTGTAGTGGTCCCCGAAGTAGGTGCCGTCGGGGTTCTCGCCCCCCAGCCACACCTGGGCCAGGTCGTCAAAGCGGCGGTCCTCATAGATCTCCTGGGGCGGAATGTGGCAGTGGTAGTCCACCAGGGGAAGGGATTCGGCGTAGTCGTGGAAGAGGTGCTTTGCAGTCTCGGTCTCCAACAGGAAATCCTTGTCCATAAATGCTTTCATGGCGATGGGACGGCGCCGGTGCGCCGCCGCGAACCTCCTTTGTGAAAAATAGGCGGAAGACGGCGCGCTCCAGTGGGGAGGCGCCGTCTGTCTGAGATGGTATTACCGCTGGATGCGGCCGGAGCCGTCGCCGCCGGCCAGCTTCTCCACCTCGGAGACGGTGACCATGTTGTAATCGCCCTCGATGGAGTGCTTGAGGGCAGAGGCCGCTACGGCGAACTCCACGGCATCCTGGGTGGACTTGCCGCTGAGCAGGGCGTAGATGAGGCCGCCGCCGAAGCTGTCGCCGCCGCCCACGCGGTCGATGATGTGGAGCTCGTACTTCTTGGAGAAGCAGTACTCGTCAGCGGCCACGTCGTAGAGCATGGCGCTCCAGCCGTTGTCGAAGGCGGAGTGGGACTCCCGGAGGGTGATGGCCACCTTCTCAAAGCCGAATTTGTCGGCGAGCTGCTTGGCCACGGACTTGTAGCCCTCCCGGTTGATCTCGCCGGCATAGATGTCGGTGTGCTCGGCCTCGATGCCGAAGACGTCCTTGGCGTCCTCCTCGTTGGAGATGCACACGTCCACATACTGGCACAGCTCGGTCATGGCGGCCCGGGCCTGGTCGCGGGTCCACAGCTTGCCGCGGTAGTTGAGATCGCAGGAGATCTTCACGCCCCTGGCCTTGGCGGCCTTACAGGCATCCTTGCAGATCTCCACCACGTTGGGGCCCAGAGCGGGGGTGATGCCGGTGAAGTGGAACCAGTCCACGCCCTCGAAGATCTTGTCCCAGTTGAAGTCGGCGGTGGTGGCCTCCTGGATGGCGGAGTGGGCCCGGTCATAGATGCACACGGAGCCCCGCTGGGAGGCGCCCTTTTCGTTGAAGTAGATGCCCACGCGGTCACCGCCCCGGACGATCATGGAGGTGTCCACGCCGTAGCGGCGCAGGGAGTTGACGGCGGCCTGACCGATGGCGTGGGCGGGCAGCTTGGTGACGTAGGCGGCATCCAGCCCGTAGTTGGCCAGGGAGACGGCCACGTTGGCCTCGCCGCCGCCGAAGGAGAACTCCAGGTGGTCGGCCTGGACAAAACGCTCGTAGTTGTAGGGCTGGAGCCGGATCATCAGCTCGCCGAAGGTTACGATCTTACTCATTCTATTTTACCCCTTTCCTTACTTCTGCACAAGATGGATGGCGAAGCCGCCGAAGTCGCCCTGGACATAGATGGCCTTGGTCTTGCCCTTTTCGTCGGTTTTCCGGGTGGACTCGTCGAAGGCCACGCCCTGGAGCCCCAGGTGGAAGATGGCCCGCTCCACATTGTTGACGCCGATGGCGATGTGGCCCCGCTCGCCGGGGAAGGTCACCTTGCAGCACTCCACGGGACCGGCAAAGTCGGAGGAGCTGCCGGTCTTGCAGGGGAAGCCGAAGAGGGCGCAGATGGCCTTGGCGGTGCTGGCGGCCTTGTCGGCGTCGCCACAGGGGATGCCCACATGGTGGAGGGAGAAGCCCAGCATGGTCTGGACGGCCTCCTTGCAGATGGCGGTGATCTCGTCCCACTTCTGGCCGTCGATGAGGTCCTTCTTCACCATCCAGGTGCCGCCGCAGGCCACGATGCGGTCAAAGTTCAGGTAGTCCATCATGTTCTTGGTGTTCACGCCGCCGGTGGGCATCCAGCGCAGGCCGGTGTAGGGGCCGGCCAGGGCCTTCAGCTTGGCCACGCCGCCGTTTTGCTCGGCGGGGAAGAACTTCAGCACGTTCAGGCCCATGCTCATGGCCTGCTCCATCTCGCCGGGGGTGGCGGTGCCGGGCATCATGAGGGCGCCCTTGTCAATGACGTAGCGGGTGATCTCGGGATTGAAGCCGGGGCTGACGATGAACTGGGAGCCGGCGGCGATGGCGCGGTCAGCCTGGTCCTTGGTGAGGACGGTGCCGGCGCCCACCAGCATCTCGGGCACCTCGGCGGAGATGCGGCGGATGGCCTCCTCGCCGGCGGCGGTGCGGAAGGTCACCTCGGCGGACGGCATGCCGCCGGCGACGAGGGCGTCGGCCAGGGGCTTGGCGTCGGCGACGTCGTCCAGGACGACGACCGGGATGATGGCCAGCTCGTGGACCTTCTCGTAGTAGGAGTCCATGTTCATGCTCGTATCCTCTCTTCTCTCTTCTCGCTAGCGCCTGACGTCGGCACCGGAGGCCATGAAGTCGCTGACCTCGCGAACCGAGAAGGCGTTCGCGTCTCCAAAGATGCTGTGCTTGAGCGTGCCGGCAGCGCACGCGAAGTCGATCGTGGCCTGGGGGCCCATGCCGGACAGGAGCCCGTGCAGCACGCCCGCGGCGAAGGCGTCGCCGCCGCCGACGCGGTCAACGATGGGCTCCATGGTGAACGTCCGAG
>NZ_JAPFEA010000116.1 GCF_026169115.1 Intestinimonas sp.
GCTGGAGGCCGCGGCGGCGGAGATCGCCCGGCTCAACCAGGAGCGGGCCGCCCTGGCGGCTGAGGAGGCCGCCACCGCTCAGGCCCTCACCGAGCTGGAGGAGCTGCGCCGGGACATCACCGGCGACAAGGCCCAGCGGGAGCACATGCTCCGGGAGATCGAGGCCAAAAACGACGACCTGGGCGCGCAGATCCGGGCCCAGGAGGAGGCGCTTCAGCGCATCCGGGTGGAAAACGAGGACCGCCAGAGCCAGATCGACAGGCTCAACGAGGAGCGGCTGGACCTGGAGGCAGAGCGGAACCGGGCGGACAAGGAGAGCCGGGACAAGAACGGCGAGCTGCTGAACCTGGAGCGGGAGGCCGCGGCGCTGGAGCAGAAGAAGACGGCCTCCGCCCTGGAGGAAAAGCAGATCCTGGACAGGCTCTGGGAGACCTACGAGCTCTCCCACGAGGCGGCCCGGGCCCAGCGCCAGGAGCTGGAGAGCCTGCCCAAGGCCCAGAAGCGGGTGGGGGAGCTCAAGCGGAGCATCTCCGGCCTGGGCAACATCAACCTGGACGCCATTGAGGAGTTCGACCGGGTCAATCAACGCTATACCTACCTCACCGACCAGCGGGACGACGTGCGCCGGTCCAAGGAGGAACTGGAAAAGGTCATCGCCGACATCACCGGGGAGATGAAGGCCATCTTCACCCAGCAGTTCGGCGTCATCAACGCCGCCTTCGGGGAGACCTTCACCGAGCTCTTCGGCGGCGGCAAGGCCACACTGGAGCTGGAGGACCCGGAGGACATCCTGAACTGCGGCATCGAGATCAAGGTCCAGCCCCCGGGCAAGGCCCTCAAGGTCCTCTCCCTCCTCTCCGGCGGCGAGAAGGCATTCGTGGCCATCGCCCTCTACTTTGCCATCTTGAAGGTGCGGCCCACTCCCTTCTGCGTCATGGACGAGATCGAGGCCGCCCTGGACGACGTCAACGTCACCCGGTTCGCCCGGTATCTCCGGGGCATGAGCGCCAAGACCCAGTTCATCGTCATCACCCACCGCCGGGGCACCATGGAGGAGGCCGACGTCCTGTACGGCGTCACCATGCAGGAACAAGGGGTAAGTCGTTTGTTGACCATCAACCTAAATGATGTGGAAAAAGAATTGGACCTGAAGTGATGGGAGGAACAGCATGAAAAAGTTCCACATTGACCATCGAAATGTGCATAAGCTCAAGAGGCTCCTGATGGGCGCCGGGATCGGGCTGGTACTGCTGGGCTTCCTCTGGCCGCCGGCCATGGTGGCGGGGGGACTGCTGGCGGTCCTCGCCGTCGTTGTGGTACGGCTCTACTGGTGCTGCCCCCACTGCGGGATGGGCCTTCCCATCCGGGATGGAAGCATCCAATATTGTCCCTACTGCGGAAAAAGTTTATAATTAAAGGAAGAAGTATATGGGATTTTTTGATAAAATTAAAAAGCTGAACATCTTTGCCGGCTTCTCTGCCATTGACGACGACTTCTATGACGAGCTGGAGGAGATCCTCATCCTCTCCGACATGGGCATGGACACCACCCTCAAGGCGGTGGAGGAGCTCAAGCGCCGGGTGAAGAGCGAGAAGCTCAAGGACAAGGAGGAGGTACGGGGCTGTCTGCGCCGGGTCCTCCAGGACATGCTGGCGGTGGGGGACCAGGGCCTGGACCTCTCCACCCGCCCCTCGGTGATCCTCTTCATCGGGGTCAACGGCGTGGGCAAGACCACCACCATCGGCAAGCTGGCCGCCAATCTGAAAGCCCAGGGGAAGAAGGTCCTCCTCTGCGCCGGTGACACCTTCCGGGCCGCCGCCGCCGATCAGCTCACCATCTGGTCCCAGCGGGCGGGGGTGGAAATCGTCAAGCAGCACGAGGGGGCCGACCCCGCCTCGGTGGTCTTTGACGCGGTGAGCGCCGCCAAGGCCCGGAACAGCGACGTCATCCTGGTGGACACCGCCGGGCGGCTCCACAACAAGCAGAACCTGATGAACGAGCTGAGCAAGATCTCCCGCATCATTGACCGGGAGCTCCCCGGCTGCGCCAAGGAGACCCTGCTGGTGCTGGACGCCACCACCGGCCAGAACGGCCTCATCCAGGCCAAGCAGTTCCGGGAGACCGCCGGCGTCACCGGCATCGTCCTCACCAAGCTGGACGGCTCCGCCAAGGGCGGCATCACCGTGGCCATCGCCGACACCCTCCAGATCCCCGTGAAGTATGTGGGCCTGGGGGAGGGCATCGAGGACCTGCGGCCCTTCGACGCCGCCGACTTCACCGAGGCACTGGTATAAAACTTCATGCGCCAAGCGCGCACCACTGCATAGCAAAGAACAGGGCCATACGGCCTTGATTTTGGAGGGATAGGACCATGACAAGGATCGACGGACGGGCCTGGGATGAGCTCCGGCCCATTGAGATCACCCCTGGCTTCAACAAATTCGCGGAGGGCTCCTGCCTCATCCGCTGCGGCAACACCATGGTGCTCTGCACCGCGTCAGTAGAGGAGAAGACCCCGCCCCATGTCCCCGAGGGAGAGGGCTGGGTCACCGCGGAGTACTCCATGCTGCCCCGGGCCAACCGGGAGCGGAGCAAGCGGGACGTCTCCAAGCTGAAGCTCTCCCCCCGTTCGGCGGAGATCCAGCGCCTGGTAGGCCGGGCCCTCCGGGCGGCTGTGGACATGAAAAAGCTGGGGGAGCGCACCATCACCATCGACTGCGATGTCCTCCAGGGGGACGGCGGCACCCGTACCGCCAGCGTCACCGGCGGCTTTGTGGCCCTCAGCTACGCGCTGCACAGTCTGGTGGAGCGGGGGGTGCTCCCCGAAATGCCCCTGAAGACCTGCGTGGCCGCCATCTCCGCCGGCATTGTGGACGACCAGCTCCTGCTGGATCTGTGCTATGAGGAGGACTCTGCCGCCCAGGTGGACCTCAACTGCATCATGACCGGCGAGGGGGAGATCGTGGAGCTCCAGGGCACCGGCGAGGGCCGGGCCTTCACCATCGAGGAGCAGCGGGCCCTGGTGGACCTGTGCGCCAAGGGCATCCGGGAGATCCAGGCCATTCAGCGTTCCGCCCTGGGAGGTTGAGTCTATGAAGGTCGTACTTGCCAGCAAGAACCAGCATAAGCTGGTGGAGATGCGGGACATTCTCTCCGCCCAGGGGGTGGAGGTGGTCCTGGAGTCCGACGTGGGCGTGGATGTGGACGTGGAGGAGACGGGGACCACCTTTGAGGAGAACTCCCTGTTGAAGGCCCGGGCCGTCATGGAGGCCTGCGGCCTGCCCGCCATCGCAGACGACTCCGGCCTTGCGGTGGATGCCCTGAACGGCGCCCCCGGCGTTTACTCCGCCCGGTACGGCGGGGAGGGCCTGGACGATGTGGGCCGGTACCGGCTGCTGCTGGAGAACATGCGGGGGCAGTTGGACCGGAAGTGCAGGTTCGTCTCGGTCATCACCCTGTGCATGCCCAACGGCGACGTCATCACCGCCCGAGGGGAGTGCCACGGCACCCTGGCCTACGCCCCCCAGGGGGAGAACGGCTTCGGCTACGACCCCATTTTCTTCGTGCCGGAGCGGAAAAAGACCTTTGCCCAGCTCACCGCCGAGGAGAAAAACGCCATTTCCCACCGGGGGAACGCCCTGAAAATCTTTCGGGAAAAGCTCTCGGACTATCTGTCTGAACAGAACACAGAAGAGAAATAAAGGAGATACTATGGATCTGACAAGCAAGCAGCGGGCCCAGCTTCGGGGCCTGGCCAATTCCATCGACACCATCCTCCATGTGGGCAAGGACGGCCTGGGGGACAACCTCATCAAGCAGGCCGACGACGCCCTGGAGGCCCGGGAGCTCATCAAGGGCAAGGTCCTGGAAAATTCCATGCTCAGCGCCCGGGAGGCCGCCGAGGCCCTGGCCCAGGCCACCCGCAGCGAGGTGGTCCAGGTCATCGGAACAAAATTCGTTCTGTACCGTCAAAGTCATAACAAGGACAAGAAGGACCGAATCGTGCTGGTGAAGGACAAGCGGAACTGACGAATTTTGTTCCCCGCCGCGTCTGCGGCGTACAAGCGGTCCGAAGGACCCTTGGCGCAAGGCGGGATTTACTCCCGCCGCGCAGGTGAGATCCGGAGGGGGTCCCCGCAGGGCGGAGCCCAGTGGGGGAGACAAAACTCGTGTTATATCGTCAAAGTCATAACAAGGACAAGAAGGACCGGATCGTGCTGGTGAAGGACAAGCGGCAGGTCTGAGCATGCTCAGCCCGCAGTGAAAAAATGCGGGATCTGGACAACCATGTCCCCGTCCGGGGCGTCTTTCATGGAGGGGCGTCCTTTGCGGGGGCGGAAGGCCCATACGGCAGCGTCTCGAAAGAACAGCCAAGAAAAGGGGAGTGTTCGCAATGAAGATCGGCGTGTATGGCGGAACCTTTGACCCGCCCCACCTGGGGCATATGCAGGCGGCCCGGGCGGCGGCGGAGCGGCTGGGTCTGGACAAGATCCTCTTTGTTCCGGCGGCCCTTCCGCCCCACAAGGCCCTGCCGCCGGAGTCTGTGCCGGCGGAGGAGCGGCTGGCCATGACGGCCCTGATGGCCGACGGGCTCTGCCTGGAGGCTGGGCGGCCCGGCCTGGCCGGGGCTGACGGCCTGGAGCTCTCCCGGCAGGGCAAGAGCTACACCGTGGACACCCTGGAGGAGCTGCGGCGGCGCTATCCTGACGACGAGCTGTGGCTCCTCATGGGAACAGATATGTTCCTCACCCTGCAAGACTGGCGGGACCCGGAGCGGATCACCGTCCTGGCCGGCATTGCCGCCTTTGCCCGCAGCGAGGCCGACCGCCGGTCGGCCCTGGAGGCGCAGGGCCGGGCGCTCCGGGAGCGTTACGGCGCCCAGGTGGCGGTGGTGGAGCTGCCCCAGATCATTGACCTTTCCTCCACTCAGGTCCGCGCTCTGTTGGAGACGGACCGGGCCCAGGTCCGGGATGCCCTCTGGTGCCAGGTCTACGGCTATATTCTCCTCCACAGTCTCTATGGGGTGAGGGCCGACCTCAGACATCTGGACGACGACGACCTGCGGTGCGCCTCCCTCTCCATGGTGAAGGCCAAGCGGGTCCCCCACATCAGGGGCTGTGAGGCCGAGGCGGTGCGTCTGGCAGAGTACTGGGGGGCCGACCCCCACCTGGCCCGTCGGGCCGGCATCCTCCACGACTGCACCAAGTATCTGGAGCTGGACGAGCAGCTGGCATTGTGCGAGAAATACGCTGTCCCGCTGGACGACCTGGAGCGGGTGGCGGTGAAGCTCCTCCACTCCAAGACCGGCGCCGCCATCGCCCGGCATGTGTTTGGGGAACCGGATGAGGTGTGCAATGCCATTTACTGGCACACCACCGGCAAGGCGGACATGGACCTCCTCTCCAAAATACTCTATCTGGCCGACTATATCGAGCCCTCCAGGGCGGACTTTGAGGGGCTGGAGGAGCTGCGGCGGCTGGCCTATACCGATCTGGACGCCGCCCTCCTCCTGGGCTGCGAGCTCACCATCCAGGACATGGAGGAGCGGGGCGTGCCGGTACACACCAACACCCTCCAGGCCAGAGATTTCCTGAAAGGGCGGACCTGATGAATCCTGAGAGAGAACAGAATAAGGGCGGCAAGCATCTTCAGACCAAGGGAGAAAAGACCCCCAAGCCGCCCCGAAAAAAGCTGACTGCCCGGCAGAAGGCCATTCGGGCGGCCTGTCTGGCCGCCGTCCTCCTGACCGCCCTGGCGGTGGGCGTCTTCGCGGTTTCCCGCCTGCTCTTTGTCAGGCCGGAGCTCCCCGGCACGGAGGGGCCCCGGCCCACCCAGAGCGCTGCGCCCGAGGACACCAAGCCCCCTGAGATCACCGGGGACGAGGCCCCTGATCTGGCGGCGGCGGGCCGGAAGGCGGACTACTACACCTTCCTCCTGGTGGGCCGGGATACAGGGGGCGGGGGCAATACCGATACCATCATGGTGGTCTCCTACGATGTGGCTGGTCAGCGGCTCAACGCCATGAGCATCCCCCGGGATACCATTGTCAACAAGTCCTGGGACATCAAAAAGATCAACTCGGTCTACAACCGGGCCGGCGGCGGAGAGAAGGGCATGGCCGCCCTCATGGATACCGTGGCCGATACCATCGGCTTTGCCCCCGACTTCCACATCGTGGTGGAGTGGGAGGCGGTGGGGGAGCTGGCCAAGGCCATCGGCGGCGTGGATTTCGATGTTCCGGTGGAGATGAACTACGACGACCCCACCCAGGATCTCCACATCCACATCAGCAAGGGCTACCAGCATCTGGACGGGGAGCAGGTCATGCAGGTCCTCCGCTTCCGCAAGAACAACAACGGCGCCCCCGGCATCTACAACCAGGGGGATATTGGCCGCATCCAGGTCCAGCAGGATCTGCTCATGGCCATCGCGGACAAGCTCCTCCGACCCTCGGTGGTGACCCACATCCCGGAGCTGGTGGACATCTTCATGGACAACGTGGAGACTGACCTCACCATCCCCAACCTGCTGTGGCTGGCCAAGTCGGCCATCCAGGGCGGCCTGCGGACCGACAGCGTGAACTTTGTCACCCTGCCGGCCAACTACAACGGCTATTTCTGGAGCTACTCCATCGGACGCAACGAGTCCTATGTCTTCCCCTACGCCGGAGAGATCGTGGAGCTGGTCAACGCCGACTTCAACCCCTATCTCACCGACGTTACCCGGGCCAATCTGGACGTGGTCTATAAGAATGACGACGGCTCTATCGCCGCCACCGGAAGCGCCATCCGGGATAGCAAGGCCAACCCGGCCTACTACGAATCCCTGCTGCCGGAGGAGACGGAGCCGCCGGAGACGAGCCAGCCGCCGGAGGAGACCGAGCTGCCCGGGGCGACTGGTGCGCCTGAAGAGACCGGCACGCCTGGGGAGACCCAAACGCCCGGGGAAACCGAGCCGCCGGAGGAGACCGAGCTGCCCGCTGAGACCGGGACGCCGGACGGGACGGAGCCCCCGAGCGGGGGAGAGCTCCCTGCTGAGACCGGAACGCCGGTCCCTTCTGAGGCGCCAGAGACGCCAGAGGAGACGGAGGAGACACAGCCCTCTCCGGGGGACATCGGCATCCCCATCTTCACTCCGCCGGCGGTCCCGACCCAGCCGGCGCCCTGAACCGTTGCATTTTTCCGCGATCTGTGATACCCTCTGTAAACTGAGGGGAGGGTCGCGGGATGCTCCCCAAAGGATCTTCGCTTTCACGGAGACCAGCCACATTCTGAAAGGACGAAGCACATGACCCCAGAGAAAGAACAGAAAAAGGGCGGCAGCCGTCTGGCCGGACCTGCGGCAGAGAAGGATAAGCGGCCCCGGAAGAAGCTGACTGGCCGGCAGAAGGCCCTGCGGGCGGTCTATATCACCCTCACTGTGCTGGCCGCCCTTGTGGTGGCGGTATTTGCGGTGTCCAAGCTGCTGTTCGTCAAGCCGGACATCACCCCGGAGGGGGGGCGTCCGGAGACGCCCATCCACAGCAGCGGACTGGAGACCGAGACCCCCAGCGTCTACGGCAGCGGACGGAAGGAGGACTTCTTTACCTTCCTGGTCATCGGACGGGACACCGGCGGCGGGGGCAACACCGATACCCTGATGCTGGCCTCCTACGATGTGCCCAACCAGAAGCTCAATGTCATGAGTATTCCCCGGGACACCATGGTCAACGTCTCCTGGGACATCAAACGCATCAACTCGGTCTACAACTATGCCGGCGGGGAAGACGACGGCATTGAGGCCCTGGACAAGGAGATCAGCCAGCTGGTGGGCTTCGTGCCCGACTTCCAGGTGGTGGTGGAGTGGGCCGCCGTGGGCGAGCTGGTGGATGCCATCGACGGGGTGTGGTTCGACGTACCCCGGAATATGAACTACGACGACCCCACCCAGGACCTCCACATCCATATCAAGAAGGGCTACCAGCTGCTGGACGGCGAGGCCGCCATGGGGGTCATCCGCTACCGCCACGACAACGACATGCGCTACGGCTATGCCGACGGCGATCTGGGCCGCATCAAGACCCAGCAGGCATTTTTGAAGGCGGTGGTGGAGCAGTGTCTCCAGATCAAGAACGTGGCCCGCATCCAGGAGCTCTCCGAGGTCTTTGACCGGAACGTCACCACCAATCTGAGCATTCAAAACATGTTCTGGTTTGGCCAGCAGGCCATTTTCGGCGGTCTGAAGATGGAGAACGTCAATTTTGTCACCATGCCCTGCACCAATAAGGCTGTGTGGAGCCGGGGCGTGGGTAATATGCAGTCCTATGTGGTGCCCAACACCGACGAGCTGGTGGACCTGGTGAACCAGTGTTTCAACCCCTATCTGGAGGAGCTGAGCTCCCGCGAGCTGGACATCATGTATGTCAACAGCGACGGCACCATCGGCTCCAGCACCGGCAAACTGGAGGACCGCACCCACAATTCTGCCTGGCTGGAGCATAAGAACCGGCCTGTCGCCACACCGGAGCCCACCGAGACCCCGCTGCCCGGGGAGACGGAGACCCCGGCGGAGACGACGCCCCCCGGAGAGACCGGCGCGCCGGGTGAGACCGGGGCCCCGTCGGAGACGGAGCCGCCGGCAGGGACCGGGACCCCGTCGGTGACAGAACCGCCGGCAGAGACCCAGGCCCCGGCGGAGACCACGCC
>NZ_JAPFEA010000055.1 GCF_026169115.1 Intestinimonas sp.
CCCCCCGCGGGTTTTTGCCCCCCTGGGCCCAATCCCCCCGCCGTCTGTCAGAAGGGGGACAGGGAAGACTTTTTGTTTTTTGATATAAAAATATTTTATTTCACAGGGAAAGATGATTGACTTTTTGTCTTCTCGGCAGTTATAATGATCTTGACGTTATTCTTGAAAAAGAATCGCGAGGAGCGTGAAAGAGAATGGGGAAAAAAGTCAACTGGCTGGTGGTCTGCACCGGCGCTGTGGTGGGGCTGGCCGCCCTGCTGCTGACCCGACTGGGCAATCCCGGCAACATGGGCTTCTGCATCGCCTGCTTCCTCCGGGATATCTCCGGTGCGCTGGGGCTCCACAGCGCGGCGAAGGTCCAGTACATCCGGCCTGAGATCATCGGATTGGTGCTGGGGGCCGCTGTCATGGCCCTGGCCGGCGGGGAGTTCAAGGCCCGGGCCGGCTCTGCGCCTGCCCTGCGCTTCCTGCTGGGGGGCATCGTTATGGTGGGCGCACTTGCCTTCCTGGGCTGCCCGCTGCGGATGGTCCTGCGGCTGGGTGGGGGAGACGTCACCGCCATCGCCGGCCTGCTGGGCTTTGTCGCCGGGATCCTGGCCGGGGTGGCGTGCCTGAAAAAGGGCTTCTCCCTGGGGCGGGCCTATAAGGTCAAGAAAGCCGAGGGCTTTGTCCTGCCCGGCATCATGGTCGGACTGCTGCTCCTGCTGCTGGTCGTGCCCGGCGTGCTGAAGTTTTCCCAGGAGGGCCCCGGCGCCAGCCGCGCCTTCTGGGCCGTCGCCCTGTGCGCCGGTCTGGTCTGCGGCGCTCTGGCCCAGAAGAGCCGCCTGTGCATGGCCGGTGGCATCCGGGATGCGGTCCTCTTCCGGGACTTCCACCTGCTCACCGGCTTTGCGGCCATCTTTTTGGTGGTGCTGGCGGGCAGCCTTCTCGGAGGAACCTTCCGTCCGGGGCTGGAGGTGCAGCCTGTGGCCCACCACGACTACCTCTGGAGCTTCCTGGGCATGGCGGCCGCCGGCTGGGGCTCCATCCTGCTGGGCGGCTGCCCCCTGCGGCAGCTCATTCTGGCGGGGGAGGGCAACGGCGACAGCGCCGTCACGGTCCTGGGCATGATGGCCGGGGCCGCACTGTCCCACAACTTCGGGATGGCGGGCAATGCCGACGCCATGGCGGACGGCGTATTTGCCCCCGGCGGCATGGGGATGGCGGGCCGGATCGGCGTGGTGATCTGCCTGATTTTGTTGGGGGCCATTTCCCTTGCCAATCTGCATAAGGAGGAGAAGCGCGTATGATCGATGCCAGAGGCTATGCCTGTCCCATGCCGGTGGTCATGGTGCAGAAGGCGGTGAAGGAGGGGGCGCCCCAGGAGCTGGAGGTATTGCTGGACAACCCCTGCTCTATGGAGAACGTCACCCGGTTCGCCGGAAACAACGGCTATGCCGTGGAGGTCCGCCCCGAGGCCGACGACGAGTACACCCTGGTGCTCACACGGAAATCATGAGCAGCTATGTGGTCACCTGTTATACCCATCTGAGTGCTCAGCTGAGCTGCAAACGGCTTCGGAATGCCCGCTGCTCTGAGGTGCGGATGATGCCGGTGCCCCGGGCCCTGAGCTCCTCCTGCGGCACCTGTGTGCGCTATGAGGGGGAGGGGGACCGGCGGGAGCTGCTGGACGTTGATGCTGAGGCCCTTTATGAGGTCATGCCGGACGGAAGCTACCGGCTGCTCTGGCGCGACGAGACAAGCATATAAAAATGGCGCTCTGCATGATGCAGAGCGCCATTTTGTTTGGCTTCTCACATTTCGGTGGTGAGGACCTTTTTCAGACGGGCAAAACGGGGGAGGGCGTTCTCCTTGGGACGGTCGGGCTCACCCTGGATGAGGGGGAGGGCATAGTCGAGGAAGGGCTGCTCCACGCCGTTGCCGGCGGCGTTGATCCACTCACGGGGGACCTTCTTCTCAAAGTTGGCCACGATGTCCAGGGGCTGGAGGACGGGCTCACAGGTGTAGGTCCCGCCCTCACGGGTGCAGGAGAAGGCCACCATCTTGTCAGTGCTGCCGGCCACAGCGGACTCCACAGCCACACGGCCCGCCATCTTGGCCTCCTCCACATCAACGTGGGAGGCCAGGTGGGCGCCGCAGCGCTGGAGCAGAGAGAGCTCGATGCCGCGGACCTTGGCGCCGGTCTTGTTCTTGATGATGTCGGCCAGCTTCACGGCCAGGCCGCCCAGCTGGGCGTGGCCGAAGCCGTCGGTGGCGGAGGTCTCAGCCTCGGAGACGAAGCGGCCGTCGGCGTAGTGGATGCCCTCGGAGACGGCCACCAGGCACTTACCGGTCTTGTTGTAGATGTCGGTGACGTCCTTGACGAATTGCTCCATGTCGAAGTCCACCTCGGGCAGATAGAGCAGGTCAGGACCGCAGCCGATGAGATTGGCCAGGGCGGCGGAGCCGGCCAGCCAGCCGGCGTGACGGCCCATGATCTCAATGACGGTCACCATGCCGGTGTCATACACGTGGGCGTCCTGCCACACCTCGGCGCAGGAGGTGGCGATATACTTGGCGGCGCTGGCAAAGCCGGGGCAGTGGTCCGTGCCGTTGAGATCGTTGTCGATGGTCTTGGGGATGCCCATAATGCGGCACTCATAGCCCACCTTCTGCATATACTTGGAGATCTTGTTGCAGGTGTCCATGGAGTCGTTGCCGCCGTTGTAGAAGAAATAGCGGACATCGTACTTTTTGAAGATCTCAAGGATGCGCTGATAGTCGGTGTCGTCCTGGTCGGGGTCGGCCAGCTTGTAGCGGCAGGAGCCCAGGGCGGAGGAGGGGGTGTTCTGGAGCAGCTCCAGCTCGGCGGGGTCCTCCTGGCCCATGTCATAGAGCTTATCATCCAGCACGCCCTTGATGCCGTGGGCGGCGCCCAGCACCCGGGTGATACAGTCGGCCTTCAGGGCCGCCTGAATGGCGCCCTGGGCGCTGGCGTTGATGACCGACGTGGGACCGCCGGACTGACCGATGATACATGCTCCTCGAAGTTCGCTCATGTTTGGTCCTCCAATCATGAATTTTATCTGCTTTCCCGAAAAAACTTTCATCTGAAAGCTGTTTCTGCTGAGATATCATATCATACCCTCTTGCATTTATCAACTATTGCTGGTAAAATCAATCATGAAAAGAGAAGGGAATGCTTTCTCTTTCCCTGAACAATGATGAAGGAGATGAGATGTATGCCTCTGGTCACTTCCAAGGAAATGTTCGAGAAGGCTTACAACGGCGGTTACGCCATTGGCGCGTTCAACGTCAACAACATGGAGATCGTGCAGGGCATCACGGAGGCTGCCCGTGACCTGAACGCCCCCCTGATCCTCCAGGTGTCCAAGGGCGCCCGTGCCTACGCCAACCACACCTACCTGGTCAAGCTGGTGGAGGCCGCCGCCATTGAGTGCCCCAATATCCCCATCGTGCTCCACCTGGATCACGGCCCCGACTTTGAGACCTGTAAGTCCTGCATCGACGGCGGCTTTACCTCCGTCATGATCGACGCCTCCTCTAAGCCCTTTGAGGAGAACATTGAGATCACCAAGCAGGTGGTCGAATATGCCCATGACCACGGCGTGGTCGTGGAGGCCGAGCTGGGCACCCTGGCCGGCATTGAGGACGATGTGAAGGTGGCCGCCCATGCCGCTTCCTATACCCGTCCCGAAGAGGTGGAGGAGTTCGTCTCCAAGACCGGCTGTGACTCCCTGGCCATCGCCATCGGCACCAGCCACGGCGCCTACAAGTTCACCGCCGACCAGTGTACCCGCAATGAGAAGGGCGTTCTGGTTCCCCCTCCGCTGCGCTTCGATGTGCTGGAGGAGGTCTCCAAGCGTCTGCCCGGGTTCCCCATTGTGCTCCACGGTTCTTCCTCCGTACCCCAGAACTATGTGAAGATGATTAACGAGAACGGCGGCAAGATGCCCGACGCCGTCGGCATCCCCGAGGAGCAGCTCCGAAAGGCCGCGTCCATGTCTGTGTGCAAGATCAACATTGACTCCGACCTGCGCCTGGCCATGACCGGCACCATCCGGCAGTTCTTCAATGAGCACCCCGACAAGTTCGATCCCCGCGAGTATCTCAAGCCCGCCCGCGCCAACATCAAGGAGCTGGTGGCCCACAAGATCGTGAATGTGCTGGGCTGCGACGGCAAAGCCTGATCCTGCCCCTGAACAACCCGATACTTTGAAAGAGAGGGAGACGCTTGCGTCTCCCTCTTCCTTTATATATTTTTATGGAAACAAGCGGCTGACGGCCCGTAGCTTGTAGAAATAAAAAATCCGGAAATCTGATAACAGATTTCCGGATCAATGGCAGCGGGAGAAGGATTCGAACCCTCACAAACAGAGTCAGAGTCTGTCGTGCTACCCTTACACAATCCCGCTATTTCTTGTGCTCTCTCGCGAGCACGAATGTTATTATAGCAGGTTTGCGAGAAATGTCAAGCATTATTTTCTCGAAAGGAGAAAAATTTTGGGGACGGCCATTGGCCGCCCCCAAAAGGGGTCAACGCTTGCTTTTTCCCATAAAGCGGAGGAGGTAGAGGAAGAGGTTGATAAAGTCCAGATAGAGCTGAAGGGCAGAGAAGATAGACGCCTTCTGGGCCATCTGGGCATTCTGACCAAAGGCATAGTAGTACTCACGGATGCGCTGGGTATCATAGGCAGTGAGGCCAAGGAAGACGGCGATGCCCACAAGGCAGCCGATCCGCTCCAGACCGGAGAAGGAGGGGAGGAAGAGGGTGAGCAGGCCGAAGAGGACCAGGAAGATGAGTCCGCCCATGAGGATGGGGCGCAGACGGGTGAGGTCGGTTTTGGTAAAGTACCCGAAAAGGGCCAGCGCACCGAAGTAGAGGGCGGTGACGGCGAAGATCAGCACCAGGCTGGAAAGGTCAAAGAGCCAGAAATAGGTGGAGAAGACCACGCCGGTCAGGGCGGCATAGGCGAAAAAGAGCGCCGTGGCCATTGGCACCGACAGCTTGTGGATGCGTGCGCTCAGGAGGAGCACCACCGCCAGCTCGGCCACCAGGACAATAATATGGAAGGCCGGAATGGTGAGGAAGGCGTAGATGGTGAGACCGCTCATATAACCGCCCACAGCGACGCCGAAGGTGGTCAGCAGGCCCAGAAACATCCAAAGAAAGGTCTTGGCGGTGTAGGCCGGCAGCGAGACTGCCGTAGTATTTTGTTCCTGCCAGCGTTCATTTTGATAAAAATCATTGTGATCCATGGATTCTCACTCCAATCTTTGATGAAGCGGTCCGGTGGGCACAACTGCGCCCATCGCCGTCCTGGTTTCAATATACCTTATCCTGCCCCAAAAGGGAAGAGAAAAAATATGAAATTTTTTATAGAGGTGTCACAAATGGTTGTTGTTCACAACTTCAACTATAAGCGACGAGGCCCTGTCCCTTTTATTATTGTATGTTTTCGCTCCAAACCGGGAAACATCCACTTCACGCTTGCTTATTTCCGAGAACTGTGATACACTTATGAAAACAAATGTTGGCGAGGTGAAAAGATGCGCAACTTTTCTTGCAAGTAAATCGGAATATACAATGCTGCTGTATCGCTATGGCACCATTGTACCCTTTGCAAGAAAGTTGAACGTCTATTCACTCGGAATATCGTAGTTGTATCACCCTTTGGAGGGTGGTGCTGTTTTGCTATGACGAGCTGCAAGAATTGACTTTCTTGCAGCTCTTATTTTATGTTTGGAACAAAGGAGGAATGTCCTATGTCAATGATCCAGGTCGAGGATCTCACTTTTTCCTATCCATCCAGCTATGACAACATTTTTGAGCATGTCAGCTTCCAGATCGACACCGATTGGAAGCTGGGCTTTGTGGGCCGGAACGGCCGGGGGAAAACCACCTTTCTCTCCTTGCTGCTGGGCAAATATGAATACCAGGGGCGCATCCGGTCTTCCGTTCAGTTTGACTACTTTCCCTATCCCATAGAGGATCGGGAGCGGATGACTGTGGAGGTCTTTTATGAAGTCTGCCCACAGGCAGAGGAGTGGGAGCTTTTGCGGGAGCTGTCCTACCTGGAGGTCCGTGAGGACGTGCTCTGGCGGCCCTTTTCCACCCTTTCCAATGGAGAGCAGACCAAGGTCCTGCTGGCGGCGCTGTTTTTGAACGAGGGCCATTTTCTGCTCATTGACGAGCCTACCAACCATTTGGATACCAGGGCGCGGGCAGTGGTGTCCGCCTATCTCAGCCGAAAAAAGGGATTCATCCTGGTGTCCCATGACCGCTGCTTCCTGGACGGCTGTGTGGACCACATTCTGTCCCTCAACCGCTCCAATATCAAGGTTCAGCGTGGCAACTACTCCTCCTGGTTTTCCAATTTCCAGCGCCAGCAGGAGTTTGAACTGGCTCAGAACACAAAGCTGAACCGGTCCATTTCTGAGATGCAGCAGGCAGCGCGGCAGACAACGCGCTGGTCGGACGCCGTGGAAAAAAGCAAAAACGGCGCCCGCACCGGTGGGGTAAAAGCCGATAAGGGCTACATCGGTCATAAAGCGGCCAAGATGATGCAGAGAGCAAAAAACATTGAGACCCGCCGGCAGCGCGCCATAGAAGAAAAGTCCGGCCTGCTGAAAAATCTGGAAAGCGCGGAGGACTTGAAGCTGTTCCCGCTACGCTATTTTACCGATACACTGGTCACCTTTTCCGGGGTCGCCCCCGTCTTTGACGGGAGGGAGGTCTGCCGTCCCCTTTCCCTTGTGGTGAAGCAGGGGGACCGGATCGTGCTGGACGGCAGGAATGGCACGGGAAAGACCAGCCTTCTGAAATTACTTCTGGGCCAGGACATCCCCCACCACGGCACGTTGACCGTCGGCTCCGGGGTGGTGATCTCCCATGTGCCCCAGGACACCTCCTGGTTGGCGGGCTCACTGACGGACTATGCAGCGGAGAGCCAGATCGACGAGAGCCTGTTCAAAGCCATTCTCCGTAAAATGGATTTTTCCCGGGTGCAATTTGAGAAACATATGGAGGACTATTCCGCAGGACAGAAGAAAAAGGTGCTGCTGGCCAAGAGCCTTTGCGAGCAGGCCCACCTCTATGTATGGGATGAGCCCCTCAACTATATCGACGTCTACTCCCGGATGCAGATCGAGGCGCTGATCCAGGAATTTTGTCCCACAATGCTCCTTGTGGAGCACGACCTGGCCTTTCAAAATGCAGTTACCACCCAAACGGTCTCCATTTCCGGACCGGACGCGTCTTGAACGCTGCCGGCTCGGTCTTCACCCGCTGAATCAGGATCTGGGCGACCCTGATGGAGCATAGACGCCCCAAGAAGGCCCTTTATCCAAAGAATACGGCAAGAAAGGACAGAAACTATGAATGAGCGTGAGTACAAGGAAATGATCGACAGAATCCAGCAGATGGAGCAGCTGTACGACCGATTGGATGCTGCGATACGCCATGGGCAGACGCAGATAGGCCGGGACCCGGAGCTGATGCAAATCAGAGAAACATTATGCCACTATTACAGTGGCGGCGAGTGGCAGCACGACTATGAGGCAGACGAACAGGGGCTGCTGCCCCAGGGCTTGAAGCGCGGGGTGCTGTCCCAGGACGGACTCTATAACCTTCTCCTGGAGCTGGCTGACCCCGGTGCATTGCGAAGCTGACACGCAAAAAATGCCTTGACAAAGGGGGGCGATGCTGTTATAGTGAACATCGTTCAGAATGGAAGGAGTGAAAAAACTTGAATACCATCATTACTTCCAAAGAGGCCATTCTGGAAACCAGCCGCAAGCTGATCCAGGAGAATGGTTGGGCGGCTGTCAGCATCCGCAGCGTTGCGCAAGCCTGCAAAATATCCGTTGGCTCCGTCTATAATTATTTTGACAGCAAATCTGACTTGATCGCCGCAACGGTGGAAAGCGTCTGGTGCGATATCTTCCACATCCCGGATGGGCGGGCTTCTTTCAAACGGTTTACAGACTGCATCGAATGGGCCTATGAAAGTATGCGGCGTGGAAATGAAGCATATCCCGGTTTCTTCTCCATGCACTCCATGAGCTTTGTTGGCGAAGACAAGTCCAGCGGCCAGGAGCTGATGGCAAAATCGTGGAAACATATCCAAGATGGATTTCACATGGTCTTGATGCGGGACGAAAAAGTAGATCCTGCGGTTTTTGATGATGTCTTTACGCCCCAAAAATTTGTTGAGATCGTCTTCTCTCTCATCATCTCCTCTTTGCTCCGGCAGGACTATGACTGTTCCGGCATTGTGAGGATGGTTGAGCGGCTCCTTTATCGATAAAAAATTCCCGTGCATTCGGGAATTTTTTATACATCAAAATGAACAATGTTCATAACGAGTACGAAAGCGAGGAACATTTATGCAAGCGATTGTTGAAACTCTGTTTGATGCGGTCTATCTGATCTCCGTGATCGCCATTGGCATTACCATGATCGTAAAGAGCAGGGGAAACAAAGAGTACCGGTTGTTTGGCATCATGGCCGTGGTCCTTGGCGCCGGCGACGCCTTCCACCTGGTCCCCCGGGCCCTGGCCCTCTGCACCACTGGACTTGAGAACTTTACCGTCCCCCTGGGCATGGGCAAGTTTATCACCTCCATTACCATGACGATCTTTTATATCATCCTCTACTATGTGTGGCGCCTCCGGTATCAGATCAAGGGTAAAAATGGCATCACTGCCGCCGTATATCTGCTCTCCGCCCTGCGGATCGCGCTTTGCTTCTTCCCCCAAAACGCATGGCTGAGCGCCAATGCGCCCCTGTCCTGGGGCATTTATCGGAACATCCCCTTTGCCCTTCTGGGTCTGCTGATTATTGTTCTATTCTACAAAAGCGCCCGGGAAGCAAAGGACACCGAGTTCCGCAATATGTGGCTGACCATCGTGCTCAGCTTCGGCTTTTACATTCCTGTGGTCCTCTGGGCGGACACCATTCCTATGATCGGCATGCTGATGATCCCCAAAACCTGCGCCTATGTCTGGACCGTCCTGATCGGCTACAAGGCCATGAAGCGCAGTGCCCAAAACGGGTAAACGGGAGGGATCCCTACGAAAGTCAAAGTAAATACACTGCTGCTCCTGGCCTGTATGGTTTGGAGTGCGGCAGGCTTTAACATTCTTCGCATTGGCGTAATTGCATATCCGCCATATCTGTCCCCATGGAATATTCTGCTGTCAGTTTTGGTTTTTGCTGTATTTCTGTATTTTATCTTTGGAAAGCTGGTAAAAAAGCACACCGACAGAATACAGTCATATGCAGAGAAACGGCAGTTCTTTCTGAAGTTTTTTGATGGCAGATCCTTCGCGATCATGGCAGTGATGATGACTGGCGGCATCACCCTGCGAGCAAGCGGTCTGGCGCCGGAGCGATTCATCGCAGTCTTTTATTCTGGACTGGGCGCCTCCCTTCTTCTGGCCGGGCTATTGTTTGGCCGAAACTTTATGAGGGCATCATTTTCTGCCACCGCAATCCGAAATGAAAATAAGCGCACATAATCATTCTTAAAAATCTGGATCAGGAGGGATACACATGAAACGATATATGAATGGGGCTCTTGTGTACGCTGTCCTCGCAATGGTCGGCGGCGTATTTTATCGGGAATTTACCAAGTTCCATGGATTCGTTGGGAAAACCACGCTGGGGGTGATACACACCCATTATTTCATGCTCGGGATGTTCTTTCTCTTGCTGCTCCTCCTGCTGGAAAAGAATTTTTCCTTCACCAGTGTGAAGACGGGGCGGATCCTGGCGGTTTATCATGTGGGACTGAACCTAACCGCTGTGATGTTTGTTGTGCGTGGAGTGGCTCAGGTACTGGGGACCGCGCTCTCTTCCGGTCTGGATGCCGCCATCTCCGGCATGGCCGGCATCGGACATATCCTGCTGGGTGTGAGCCTGGTGCTCTTGTTGCTTCAAATCAGACGCAGCATATCCGGCGTAAACGCGTGATTGCTGTGTGAGTTTTAATTTTGAATGCTAGTGAACTGGTCCCGTAAATTGGACAGTGACAAGGCCCCCCTGTTATGTCCTGCTGGAGGACCGGACCCTCCAGGTGGACTACGGGGCAGGGGCGCCGGCGGCGGCAAATACGTCGGATACGCGGTTTTTGGAGCTGTACCGACCAGGCGATTGACTGGACATAGAGCGGGTAAGTATAGGGAGGCCGGGGCGTATATGCCTCGGCCTCCTTGTAAAAACGGAAAAAGAAAACCACGGAAAACTGAAGTTTTGGGTGGAATTGACAATAAAAACAGCGATTGGAGAACTGGGGGGCGTAACGGGCGCCTTCAGACCGTGTTTATATACCTTCAAAATAAACCCGGTAAAATTTCCCCATGTCGTCTGTTCACAAATTTTTTGTGCTTGACATCGGAGTTGGAATCTTCTACAATGTAACTCATAAAAGCAATGAGGGGAAGAAGACTTGTATGACCCGCTCAGAGAACCGGTGGTTGGTGCGAACCGGTGCGGTGTGTGCAGGTGCATACTGATCCCTGAGCCGCTTCCTTGAACCGCATTCGGCGCAGTAGGGGGGGACGCGGGGCCGCGTTACAGGCCGGGGCCTTAGTGGAGGCCGACAAGGACCGTTTGGGTGACCGGCGGTTGAATCAGGGTGGTACCGCGTATGGATCATACGCCCCTGGCCGTAGAGGCCGGGGGCGTTTTCGTTTGCCTTTTGGGCGTCCCCGGGCAGCAGACCAACTCATCACAAGGAGGAAGACACCATGATAAAAGAGCCCATCAGCAAGTATATCCCCTTTGTCCCTCTGAAAATGGAGCGCCGCGCCTGGCCCGACAAGGAGATCACACAGCCGCCCATTTGGTGTTCGGTGGACCTTCGGGACGGCAATCAGGCGCTGGTAGACCCGATGAATCTCCAGGAGAAGCTGGAATACTTCCATACGCTGGTGGACATCGGGGTCAAGGAGATCGAGATCGGCTTCCCCTCGGCCTCTGAGACGGACTATGAGATTTGCCGGGAGCTCATTGAGGGCGGACATATTCCCGATGATGTGACCATCCAGGTCCTGGTCCAGGCCCGCCCCCACCTCATCAAGAAGACCTTCGAGGCCATCCAGGGCGCCAAAAACGTCATCCTGCACTTCTACAATTCCACCTCCACCCTCCAGCGGAAGGTGGTCTTTCATATGGACATGGAGGGGATCACCAAGATTGCCACCGATGCCGCCGACCTCATCTATGAGATGAGCAAGCCCGTGCTGGAGCAGGGCATGAACCTCCGGTATCAGTATTCCCCGGAGTCCTTTATGGGCACCGAGATGGACTATGCCGTGGAGATCTGTCAGGCCGTACTGGAGCACCTCCATGCAACGCCGGAGAAGAAGGTCATTCTCAACCTTCCCACCACCGTGGAGAACTGCATGCCCAACTACTTCGCCGATGAGATCGAGTACTTTATCTCCAAGCTGCCCAGCCGGGACTGCGCCATTATCTCCCTCCATCCCCACAATGACAGAGGCGAGGGTGTGGCCACTGCTGAGATGGGTATGCTGGCCGGCGCTGAGCGCATTGAAGCCACGCTCTTCGGCAACGGCGAGCGCACCGGCAACGTGGATATGGTCACGCTGGCCATGAATATGTATATTCAGGGTGTGGACCCTGGACTGGACTTCTCCAACATCAACAAGATCAGGGAGATGTATGAGCGATGCACCAAGATGAAGGTGGGGGAGCGGCAGCCCTACGCCGGCGAGCTGGTCTTCACCGCCTTCTCCGGCTCTCATCAGGATGCCATTAATAAGGGTACCAAGTATATGGAGGAGAGCCACAGCGAAAAGTGGGAGATCCCCTATCTGCCAATCGACCCGGCGGATGTGGGCCGGGCGTATGAGCCCATCATCCGCATCAATTCTCAGTCCGGAAAGGGCGGAACGGCCTTTGTGATGCAGCACACCTTTGGCTTTGAACTGCCCAAGGCCATGCATCCGGAGTTTGGGCATATCGTCCAGGTGGAGACAGACCGGGTGGGGACCGAACTCAAGCCTGAGCGGATCTATCAGCTCTTCCAGGAGAACTACATTGATGCGGTCAAGCCCTATGAGCTGGTCCGCCATTCCTTTGCCGAGTTCACCGACGAGGAGGGTCACTCCCACGTCACCTTTGCCGGCACGATCCGTCACACCGACGGCAGCTTCCAGGTCCAGGGCTCCGGCAATGGCCCCATCGACGCATTCTTTAACGCCATTCACGGCCAGAAAATGGATCGGTTCACCTTTGTGGACTACAAGGAGCATGCCATCAAGCGGGGCTCCGATTCCCAGGCCGTAGCCTACATCCATCTCCAGGACCAGGATGGGAAGGACTGGTTTGGCGTGGGTATGAGCCACAACATCAACCTGGCGCCCTTGAAGGGGATCCTCTCAGCCATCAACCGGGCTGTAAAAGGCTGAGAAAAGGTCATGGCGCCATAGCAAACATGGGAGACGTATCGCCATGGGCGATACGTCTCCCGTTGTCTGTGGCGGCCTCAGCCCTGGCTGAGGAAACCGGCGTTGCGCAGAGATTGGATCAGAGCGTTAAATTGATTGATGACTTCGGCCAGCGTGGCGGTGGCGGGAAGTGTATCCACTGCGGCGGCTGGCGCGATGGTACCGGCGGACCCGGCAGGTCCAGTGGGGCCGGTAGGACCAGTAGGTCCGGTTGCGCCTGTGGGGCCTACCGGGCCAACGATTCCATCAGGCCCGATTGGTCCTGTGGGACCGGTGGGTCCGACGGGACCTGCCACGCCGTCAGCGCCGGTAGGTCCAGTAGGCCCAGCAGGACCGACGGGACCGACTGCACCGTCAGCACCAGTGGGCCCAGTAGGCCCAATAGGACCGACTGCACCGTCAGCACCGGTGGGTCCGGTAGGCCCAGCAGGACCGACGGGACCGACTGCACCGTCAGCGCCGGTGGGCCCAGTAGGCCCAATAGGACCGACGGGTCCGGCCACACCGTCAGCGCCGGTGGGCCCAGTAGGCCCAGCAGGACCGACGGGTCCGGCCACACCATCAGCGCCGGTGGGCCCAGTAGGCCCAGCAGGACCGACGGGTCCGGCCACACCGTCAGCACCAGTGGGTCCGGTAGGCCCGGTGGGTCCGACGGGACCAGCCACGCCGTCAGCGCCGGTGGGCCCGGTGGGCCCGGTAGGCCCAGCAGGACCGACGGGACCGACTGCACCGTCAGCGCCGGTGGGTCCCGTAGGCCCAATAGGTCCGGCAGGACCGAATGCCCCAGTTGCACCGGTGATACCCGTAGGACCAATGGGCCCAGCAGGGCCGGTTGGGCCAGTCGCACCAGTAACACCCGTGGGACCGATTGGGCCGATTGGGCCGAAGGCTCCAGTCGCACCGGTGATGCCTGTGGGACCGATGGGCCCGGCAGGGCCAGCGGCCCCGGTGGCACCAGTAACACCTGTGGGACCGATGGGGCCGACGGGACCGAAGGCCCCGGTTGCACCTGTGGCGCCTGTGGGGCCGACGGGGCCGACAGGTCCGGCTGCCCCGGCTGTACCTGTGGCGCCGGTGGGGCCGATGGGGCCGACAGGACCGATTGCCCCGGTGGGACCCGTGGGGCCTGTGGGACCGACAGGGCCGCCGGCGGGTCCGGCGGGACCTGTGGCCCCGGTAGGACCGACAGGGCCGGTAGCGCCTGTGGCTCCAGTCGGTCCGACGGGTCCCTGGGGCCCCGGGCAGCAGCAGCGGCATTCCGGAATGGGGGAACAGCAGCCGGGCTTCGGTGGAATGGGAGGGCAGACCGGCGGGCGGCCACAGTGGCAGCAGGCAGCTTCGGCCTGGGTCATCTCCGTTTCAAAGGATCCCTGACCGGCCCGGAGAGAGGCCGCATATTCAGCGGCATCCATGGACTTGCGGGGAGAAAAATTCATCATGCTCATGACCTCCGCCACAGTCTATGCCGGCGGCGCCCGGAAGGTGAAGCAACGATATGGGGTCCCGGGCGGCACCCCGGGACCCCATATTCCATGCGTATATTTGGAGTTAAGAGCGGGTCTGCTCGGACTTCTTCTGCTCCTTTTTGCCCCGGTTCTGGGCGGGCTGGTCCTCCTTGCGGGCCTGGGGCTCGGTGCGGGCGGGCTTCTGCTGATCCTTCATGGTGTTTTCACCTCTTTTCCGCTTGGCAGGGGGGGAGGGCGGAGAAAGCGCGCTCCTTTTCCTGCGCTCTGAGGGTAGTATGGCGCGGGTCACGGCTGTTTATACGCACATTTTTTCGGAATAGGATATTTTTACGTTTCCGCCGCCCGGATTTTCAAAAAAATATACCATCTGACGGATAACTGTGATATAATGCCACCATACCCTCTGCGCGTGGAGGATAAACAGTGTTGATACGTTCAGGATAAAGGAGGCATACCCATGAAGTGCCCGTTCTGCGGCAATCTGGAGAGCAAGGTTGTGGATTCGCGGCCCTCGGATGAGGGGGCCAGCATCCGGCGCAGGCGGGAATGCCTGTCCTGCCACAAGCGGTTCACCACCTATGAGACCATGGAGAGTCTGCCCCTGGTGGTCATCAAAAAGGATGGGAGTCGTCAGACCTTTGATAAGGATAAGCTGCTTGGGAGCATGCTCAAGTCCTGCGAAAAACGCTCGGTGCCCATGGCCAAGCTGGAGGAGATCGCCGGAGAGATCGAACAGGCCCTCCAGAACGACATGGAGCGGGAGGTGAGCTCTTCGGTCATCGGCGAGCTGGTGATGGAGAAACTCAAGGACGTGGACGAAGTCGCCTATGTGCGGTTTGCGTCCGTCTACCGGCAGTTTAAGGACATCGGGACCTTTATGGAGGAGCTCAACAAGCTCCTGGCGGGAAAATAAGCGTAAAAAACCGGCCCGGACAACTCGTCCGGGCCGGTTTTTTGTTTTGCGGTGGAAAAGGTGGCTCAGGCTTCCGCGGCAGTGAGGGCGGCGATCATGGCGTCGGCCTCAGCGGCGGAGACGGTGCCCTGGGGGGCAAAGCGGTTGTCCTCACCCACAGAAATGTACTTCTGGATGACGTTCCACATGACGCCGTCGGTGGCCCAGCCGGAGACGGCGTCGGCGTCAGCGTAGGGGATCTGGACGGCCCAGGCGCCCTGGGGACCCTTCTCCAGAGCGGTGGCGGCGTTCATCAGCATGACGGTGGCCTGCTCACGGGTGATGGGAGAGTTGGGGAGGAATCTTCCCGTGCCATCGCCGGAGATGACACCCTGCTGAGCCAACCAGAGGATGGTCTCATTGTCAGCAATGTCGCTGAAAGGCTCATCATCGGCAAAAGAGACAGGAGTATCAGCAGTCATGGCCTGATAGAGGCTCTCAGCGAACTGGAGACGGGTCACGGTGTCGGCAGCGGGAGCCGCGCCGGCGTTCAGGGTCCAGTGGCTGCGGGCCTCGGGGGGAACGATGTCCTTGCCCTCGGCGGTCATAGCCTTGATGTACTCGGCGATGACCAGGGTGACGGAGCCGCCGATGGAGCCGAACTGCTCGGAGACGGAGCCGTCCCACAGCACGGCGTCGGTGCCCATGGTGATGCCGGTGGTGGCGTACCAGCCGAACTCGTCGCCGGCGGCGTTGGCGGACAGGCGGTAGGAGTTGAGAGCCACCTTGAAGGTCTGCTCGTCGGTGACGGGCTTGCCCTGGTAGGAGAGGCCGACCACGCGGCTGCCCTCGGGATTGCCCATGTAGACGTCATAGTCCAGGCCGTAGAGCTGGTCGGTGCCGAAGCCGCCGCCGGTGATGGTGCCGTCGGCCTCCACGGTGAAGTCCTTGGTGCAGTCCTCCAGCCAATCCTTGATCTGCTTGCCGGTCATCTGGATCATGTAGATGAGGTTGTTGTCGTACTTGTAGAAGGCGTAGCAGTCCTTCAGGCTGATGGGGGCAGTCTCGGCGTCGTTCAGCAGCTGGCCGATGCAGAAATCCTTGTTGGCCACGGGGGAGGCCAGGGAGAGGTCGGCGCCGGTGGCCCACAGCTGGGCCTCGTGGACCAGGTTCATGGTGTCGCTCTGAACGTGGAAGAGGTCGGTCACGTCGTCCCACTCGCCGGAGAGGGTGCCGATCTGCTCGGTGATGAAGGGGAGGGTCCGGTCGTAGTAGGGCTGCATGAGAGCCTTGAGTCCGGCGTCGTTCTCATAGGCGGTGAGGTCCATGTTCTGGCTCTCGCCGATGGTGAAGGAGCCGTCGGCGGAGACAGTGACCACAGTCTTGGTCAGGGTGGAGGAGCCGCCGTTGACGCAGGGAACGGTCTTGCCGTCGGCATTGGTCATCTCAGTGACGCCCACCTTGTGGTTGTGGCCGGCGATGACCATGTCGATGCCGGTGGTATTCTCCACCAGATGCCGGAGCTGGTTTTCGGGGGAGAAGGCGGTCTTGCCGGTCTCGATGGCGTCGCCGTCACCGGCGCCCACGACGCCGCTGTCCTCGCCGGAGTGGGCGGAGACAAGGACGAAGTCGCAGCCCTCGTCCTCCCGGAGGGCCTTCTGCCAGTAGTTCACCCACTCATAGGCGTAGGTCCGCTCGGTATTGTCCTTGTGGACGAAGTCGGAGCCCTCATAGTGGGTGGGCAGGTCCCAGTTGGGGACGTTGACGTTCTCGAAGCCGAGGATGCCCACCTTGAACTCCTTGCCGCCCACATCGAAGGTCATGACTTTGTAGGGGGTGAGGTTGGGTTCCTGGGTCTCGATGTTGATGTAGTTGGCGCACAGGGCGCTCACAGGGGTGCCGGGGTACTTGTCGGTGGTGTCGGAGAGCATATCGTAGAAAAGCTGCTGGGCCTCCATGCTGAAGTTGAACTCATGGTTGCCGGGGACAAAGGCGTCATAGCCGATGTAGCGCAGGCAGACGGCCATGGGGTTGTCCTTGCCGCCCTCCATGTTCATGTTGTAGCTGATGATGGAGCTGCCCTGGATGAGGTCGCCGTTGTCGATGAGGATGGTGCCGTCCATGGCCTCCCGCTCCTCCTTCATGGCGGTGGCTACCTTCAGATAGCTGTTGCCGACCTCTTTCCCGTTGATGGGATTGAGGTCATAGCATTTGCCGTGCATGTCGGTGGTGGAGTAGATGCCGATCTCCATGGAAGCGGGCTCGGCGGCCAGTGCGGGAACGGCGGCCATACCAGCCAGAAGGGTACCGGTGAGCAGGGTGGCGGTCAGCCGCTTTGCAGGGACAGTTTTCTGCTTCATAAACAAGGCTCCTTTCAGAATGGGGTGGAGTAGTGCTGCATCCAGTATAGCACAGCTGTGTGAAAATGACAAACACTACCGGAATTCCTCCGGATTTTTTAGGAGAGTATAAAACCCTGCGGGCGGCCGTTGGGCCGCCCGCAGGGTAAGAGGGACAAATGTCAGCAGTTGGACATCTCGTAGTATTTGAATTTCTGATTTTCCTTGAACTTGAACTCCATGCTCAGGAGATGACCTTCCATACGCCGCTCCATCTCCTGGTCCAGCTCCAGACACCAGCCGGACTTGTCGTGGGACTGCCAGATGTCATAGTCGGCCCAGTAGATGACCACATTGATCTCTCCGGGCACGTCCCGGCTGAGCCAGATCTCTTTTCCGAGGAAACCTTCAGAGACCTTCAGGCGGCTGGTCCAGACTTCGTCGTCCAGTTCCACCCAGCGGTCCACCCACTCGGGGGTGACTACGACGCGGATCTCCTCAATGGCGATGGGTTTTTCCAGGCGGTTGATATGCTTGAGTTCCATGTGCGCGGCCCCTTTCTTGGGACGGAAAAGCCGTCCCTTCTGTTTAGTGGTACTATTC
>NZ_JAPFEA010000045.1 GCF_026169115.1 Intestinimonas sp.
GCCCGGACCAGGGAGAGCCGCCGGGCCATGCCGCCGGAGAGGGCAGCCGGGAAGGTCCCCGCCTCCCCCTCCAACCCTGCCGCCGCCAGCCAGCGCAGCGCCGTCCCCCGGTCCGGCTCCGGCAGCACATCCATGATGTGCTCCTCCGCCGTGCGCCAGGGAAAGAGCCGGTTCTCCTGAAAGAGGAGGACGGCCCGCGCCGGCTCCAGCCCGGCGACGGAGCCGGAGGAGGGCCGTTCCAGGCCGGCCAGCACCCGCAGCAGAGTGGTCTTGCCGCAGCCCGACGGCCCGGAGAGGGCGGTGATCCCCTCCGCCGGGACCGTGAGGGAGAAGCTGTCCAGCACCCGCTTTTCTCCATAGGCCAGGGTCAGTTCACGAATCTCCAGCACAGGCGCTCCCCCTCCTCCTCTGTTCCACCCGGCCCAGCAGCCATCCCAGGGTCCCCTCCAGCACAAAGCTGAGGAGGAGCACCGTCAGGGTCCAGGCAAAGAGGGCGGGGGTCTCCAGGTAGATCTTGGCGTTGTTCATCTGGGCGCCGATGGCCGTTCTGGGCAGGCAGAGGACTTCGGCGGCCACCCCTGCCTTCCAGGCCAGGCCCAGACTGGTGCGGCAGGCGGCGGTGAAGTAGGGCAGCACCGAGGGGACATACACCAGCCGGAGCCGCCGCCACCGGGAAAAGCCGTAGGCCCGGGAGAGCTCCAGCAGCCCGTCGTCTGTGCCCTCCACCCCCTGGACCACATTGGCCCACACCACCGGGAGGGCCATCAGGGCGGCGATGATGGCGGGCACCCAGTCCCGGGGCGTCCACAGCAGCAGCAGAATGATAAAGGAGGCCACCGGGGCAGCCCGGACCACCTTTATTGCCGGAGCGAAGAGAAGGCGGGCCCACCGGAAAGCCGCAGTGAGGGCGGCCAGCGCAGTCCCCACTCCCACCCCCGCGGCGGCCCCGGCAAAGACCCGGCACAGGGAGGTCGCCGCCGTCTGCCAGAACGCCCCAGTCCCCGCCAGGGCCAGCAGCTCCTGGGCGACCCTGGGCGGGGCGGGGAGGAGGAAGACCTGCCCCTCCCACAGGCAGGTGAGAAGGCCGGAGAGGTCCCCTGTCTGCCGCCAGACCGTCCAGGCTGTCCCCAGGGCCCGGTGCCCCGCCGCCAGGGCAGCGCACTCCCATACCAGCAGCCAGAACACAAGGGGCAAAAGCCGCTCCCGCCAGCCTTTGGCGGGAGCGGCTGTCCGTTTCCTGCTCACCCCGGATAATAGAAGGCGTCGTCGGGGATGCCCCCGCCGATGGCGTCGGGGCTGGCCTGGTAGAGGACCTCATAATACCCCTGGATGGCGCTGCGCATCTCATCAGCGCCGGTGATGCACACCAGGGCGCATTTGGGGATGGCCGCCTGGGCGATCTGGGCGTTGGCGGTGATGCCGTACTGGGCCACCAGCTCGCCGGCGGCGGCGGGGTCGCCATTGACGTACTCCACCGAGGCGGCATAGTCGGCCAGGAAGTTTTCCACCGCCTGGGGATTTTCCTCAATGAAATCGGTCCGGGCCACCAGAGTGGTCATGGTCAGGCGGCTGCCGTTTTGCAGGCTGTCCCACTGGGCGGAGAGGTCCAGGGCCTCCCGGACGTCGGCGTTCTTGAGCTGCACGGCGGTGGCGGCGGGGACGGGCAGCATGCACAGCTCGGCCTCTCCGCTGACCATCAGGGTGGTGATCTCATCGCCGGTCTTCCACTGGATGTCCACATCGGCGGGGTCCACCCCGTTTTCAGTGAGGAGGTAGTTGAGGACATACTCCGGGTTGGCCCCCTGGCCGGTGGCATAGAGGGTGCGGCCGGCCAGATCGGCCATGGAGTGGACGCTGTCCCCGTTTTCCAGAATGTAGAGGACGCCCAGGCCGCTGACGGCCAGCATCTGGATGCCGCCGTCGGTCTTGTTGTAGAGGTTGGCCGCCACATTGGAGGCCACGGCGGCGATGTCGATCTCCCCGTTGCTGAGACCGGCGGCCACCTGGTCGTTGGCGGTGAAGACTTCCACCTCGTAGCGGTTGGCTGTGGCCCCGGCGTCGTTGTCCGCCATGAGCTTGGCCGCGCCCACGCCGGTGGGACCGTTGAGGACGGCAAAGCGGATGGCGCCCTCCGGCTCCTGGGTGGGCTGGGCGGCGGTCTCCGCCGGGGCGCTGGTCTCGGGACTGGCGGTCTCCGGCGCGGGGCTGTTCCCGGCGTCCTTCTGGCCGCAGCCAGCCAGGACGCCGCCCAGCATCAGCAGCGCCATGGTCAGGGAAAGCAGTTTTCTTTTCATGCTAGGTTCCTCCATTCTGGTGCTCCAGGACCCCACGGTCCAGGATGACGATGGTCTTTCCCGCCCGGCGGATGGCCCCGGCCCCCTCCAGCTCCTCAAAGGCCCGATAGAGGGAGGCCCGGCTCACGTCCAGCCGGCGGGAGAGCTCGGTGGCGGGGCAGGAGACCTCTGTCCGCCCTGATTCCAGCAGCCAGCGGGAGAGCTTTCCCGTGACCCCGGGGGCGGTCAGTCCCTCCACCTTCCGGCTCAGGAAGTGGATGCGCTCGGAGAGGTAGGCGAGGTAGCTCCGGCGGAACGGGGGGCAGTCGTCCAGCAGTGCGGCCACCAGCTCCTCCGGAAAGAAGGCCACGGTGCAGGCCGTGAGGGCGGCGACGGTGGTCTCATACCGGTCCCTCCGGTGGAACAGCGTTGCCGCCCCAAAAAAGTCCCTCCGCTCCAGAGTGCTCATGACCAGGGCCCCCTTGGTGACCCTGGCCCGGCCGGCGAGGAAGACCCCCAGGCACCGGCGGAACCGGCTGGGGCTGTAAATCACCGCTCCCTTCGGAAAGGTCTCCCTCAGACAGCCCGGGTCCTCCGCCGCCCGGCGGAGCCTGTCCTCCGGCACCGCCCGGAACAGCTCTGTCCCGGCCAGGGTGGCCAGCTGCTCCCGGCTCCAGTCCTCCGCCATCCCCTCGCCCCTCTTTCTGTCTCATTTCAGACACTTTTAGATTTTACTCCCCGGACGGACCAAAGTCAATCCCAAACATAAGATAAGAGAGAAAGGGGGAATCCCAAATGGGACACCGCAACCAAGGCCAGGACCGGCAGCATCGGGGGCCGTCGCCCGCCTGGATACAGGCAGACGCCGGTCCCCGCGCGGCCCTGGCCGACACCGCTACCCGGGTCGTACGTCCCGGCCCGCCCGCCTTTGGCTGCCCCGCCTGCCGGGAGATGATCTCCCTCCTCCGGCGGCAGAACCGGCTGCTGGAGGAGCTGCTGGAGGCCATGGGCGTCCGCCCCTGAGTTTTACCGTTTTCAGAAAAGAAGATTGCCTCCCGGAGGGTTTTGCGCTAGAATGAGAACAGCAGACAAAATGACACCCGAAGGAGGTCGTTTCTGATGTATGATATCGTGATCGTAGGCGCCGGTCCCGCCGGGCTGACCGCCGCCCTGTATGCCCGCCGGGCCGGGCACACTGTCCTGGTGCTGGAGGGGGGCGTCCCCGGCGGCCAGGCCGTCACCACCCCCCATGTGGAGAACTGGCCGGGGACCCTCTCCATCTCCGGCCCTGACTTCGCCATGGGCCTCTATCAGCAGTGTGCCGACCTGGGGGCCGAATTTCAGTTCGCCGCCGTCACCGGATTTGAGGACAGGGGCGGGGTCAAGCTGGTCCGCGCCGGGGAGGAGACCTATGAGGGCCGCACCCTCATCCTGGCCAACGGCGTCCAGCGCCGGAAGCTAGGGGTCCCCGGTGAGGAGCGGCTGGGCGGCAAGGGCGTGAGCTACTGCGCCACCTGTGACGGCAGCTTCTTCAAGGGCAAGGAGGTGGCCGTGGTGGGCGGCGGCAACACCGCCGTGGAGGACGCCATCTATCTCGCCTCCATCTGCCCCACGGTGTGGCTCATCCACCGCCGGGACAAGCTCACCGCCCAGAAATACCTGCTGGACAACCTGAAAACCAAAGAAAACGTCAGGCTCCTCACCGAGCACAAGGTGCTGGAGATCCAGGGGGAGAATCAGGTGGAGGCCGTCCGTCTCATGGGGCCGGAGCACCAGCGCATCCTCCATGTCGCCGCCGTCTTCGCGGCGGTGGGCCTCATCCCCGACAACGAAAAATTCTCTCCCCCCCTGGCCCTCAACGAGTACGGCTATATCCAGGCCGGCGAGGACTGCGCTACCAACGTGCCCGGCGTCTTTGTGGCCGGGGACAGCCGCTCCAAGGAGCTGCGCCAGCTGGTCACCGCCGCCTCCGATGGTGCCATGGCCGCCAGCAAGGCGGGACAGTACCTGGGCGCTCTGTAAACAGACGAAATTGCCCCTTCCGCGTCCCAGAAAGACGCGGAAGGGGCAGTTTACTTTACAGGTCTGTCTGGAGCGCCGGCCGGCGGCCCTTCTCCCCGCCGCCGGGGAGGGTGAGGGTCGTGCCGTCGGTGGCGCTGGAGATGAGATAGCGGTAGATCCTGGCCTTCTGCTCGTCGTAGAGGTCCAGGTCCTGATAGAGATTCTTATAATAATCAAAGGTATCCCGCTTCATGCGGAGCATTTTTCGGAGGGTGGCCTGGCTGGCCACCAGACTGCCAGGCCGCTTATGGTAGTAGTAGAGGGGCTTGGGCACCGCCGCCACCAGGCGGACATGGCGCAGATATTCCAGGTTGAAGAGGAAGTCCTCGCTCCAGCTCACCCCCTCCTCAAAGCGGAGACCCTGCTTCTCCACAATGGGCCGGCGGTAGAGCTTGTTCCACAAAACGCCGTAGTAGTAGTTGGCCGGGGCCTTCACCATCTCCTGGGCAAACTCCTGCCGGGTGAGGAGCCGTTCCCCCTTGATGTGCCCCCGCTGGGCCTGCTTCTCCCCATCCACCCGGAAAAAGTGGGAGAGGACCAGGTCCGCGCCGGTGCTCTGGGCTGTCCGGACCAGCGTCTCGGTGGCGTCCGGCGTCATACGGTCGTCGCTGTCGGAAAACTGGAGATAGTCCCCCCGGGCCGCCTCCAAACCGGCGTTTCTGGCGGCGGATACGCCTCCGTTGGGCCGGTCCAGGACCCGGACCCGCCGGTCCACCCGGGCAGCGGCGGCGCACATCTCGCCGGAGCCGTCGGTGCTGCCGTCGTTGACCAGGATGATCTCCAGGTCGGGCCAGCTCTGGGCCCGCAGGCTCTCCAGGCAGGGGCCCAGGTAGAGCTCGGCGTTGTAGACAGGGACAATGATGCTCACAAGGGGTTTATCCAAAAAGACACCTCACAGACGGGCCGTCCAGAGGACGGCGGGCAGATGGGGACGGACTCAGTCCGGGCGATGGGGCTCCAGGCCCAGCTGGTAGAGGGCGTTGGCCCAGGAGCCGCAGGTCTCCTGGAGCCGGCGGCGGACCGGCACGGGGA
>NZ_JAPFEA010000049.1 GCF_026169115.1 Intestinimonas sp.
TGTAGGTTTGTCAAACATATTGGACGGTGAACTCCCGAGGAGAAAGCCAACCCAGCGGTCTCATGGGGAAGTTATTGGAGCGGCGGTTGTGGACAGCGAGCTGCTTTGCGAAGTCGTCCAGAGAATAAAAGCGGTGGCAGGCGTAAAAGCGTTTCTGGTCCTCCCGGTGGCTGCGCTCCACCTTTCCGTTGTGGCGGGGCGTGTAGGGCCGGATGAGCTTGTGCCGGATGCCCAGTTTTTCCGCAGTGGTCTCAAATAAGGTGGGCAGCTCTCTCCTGCTGGAAAAGCGGTTGGTGAACTCAAGACCATTATCGGTCTGGACACATTCCACCCGGATGCCCCGGCGGGCATACCATTTGGCCAGCTTTTTCAGGAAGTCTGCGGAGGAATAGGTGCTCTGCTCCGGGTAGGCGGCCAGGAAACGCAGGCGGGTGAACTCGTCGATGGCGGTATATTGGAACAGGCGAAGTTCTGAGTCTGCGATACATTTGCGGGGCACCACCTTTACGTCCACCTGCACCCGCTGGCCGGGATAGGTCATCTGCTCGTAAGGCTTGGGCTTGTAGGCTTTTTTCTTCTCCGCCGTTGGGAACAACCCCAGCCTGCGCATCACCCGGAACAGGCTCTCCGGGCGGCGGGTATAGCCCCGCTGCCGAAGCCGGTGCCACAGCTCTATCATGCCCAGGCCGGGGCTGCGGCGGCGCATGTCCTGGATCAGCTTCAGCTCCGACTCCGTGTGCTGGTTTGGGTGGCTGTGGGGACGCCGGGACTGACAGGCCAGGGACTGGACCGTTCCATCCCAGCGAGCCTTCCAGAAGTAGATATACGACCGGCTCTTGTTGTACTTCCGACTGGCACGGCTCACGCCGTATTTCTCCGCGTATTTCATCAGGGATTGCCGATATGACATGTCTTGTGTTATACTCTTGCTCATGAAGGATATGGCCCCCTCTCGTTAGGTTAAGTATCGCAACTCAACTTTAACCGATGAGGCCGTTTCCTTCATCCTTTTTTATTCAGATGTCCAATATGTATTGTAGTCCTACAATTTTTCTTCGCTCCGCAAGAAATAGACTCTTGCAGGATCGTTCCATCTTGTGTATAATAGCTTTTGTACCACGCCGGTATGATGGAATTGGTAGACGTGACGGACTCAAAATCCGTTGGTGGCGACATCGTGTCGGTTCGAGTCCGACTACCGGCACCACGTCGGAGCAAGCTTTATATCGCTTGCTCCGACTTTTTTTGCAAAAGTCAGAGCGCGCTCATGCCGCTGCTCCTCCTTCCCAAATCGAACCCGCTGCGCTGGGTTGCGATTTGGTTTCGGGTGCAAATCCAAAAGTCTCGGCATCTATATTGTTTTGATGTTCCAAACCAAGATAATCCGAACCTATTTCCAATCGGTGATGGGTTCGGAGCATTGCTTTTCTTTGACCGTTATGAACCTACGATTTCCGAAAAAACAAGCCTCCGTTCATCAGGATTGACGAACGGAGGCTATATATTATTCTTTCGGAGCACTCCGTCTGTTCACGCCTGGGCTTGAGAACCAAACCATACATACAGGTTTAGCTTGCAGCAGGGCATCCTTGCCGGTAGCTTTCCGAGATATAATCGCAGGACCGGTAATAAAACGAGGTATTATAGTCGGAGATGTCCTGCTGGCCCAGGACACATAGACACGCATCCGTGTTTCGAGCATAGTGCCATCCTCTGTCTTCCATTCAAATGGCGTTTCTTTTCATTTGTCAGGTGCGGTAGTACGCTAAGGTACCATCTGAAATCAACGCCACCTTGGCTCCCTGAGAATACTTTTCCTCTAGCAAGGCTAGCGTTTCCGCCCAGGTATTGGTGTAAACCTGTTTATCCAGTTCTCCAAACCAGTGTGACGCTCCCAGGTCTGGATAGGGCATCCAGAAGAGGTAACGGCCCACCTCTGGTCGGACCGCCGGCATTGCACCCATCATACGCCCGTGGGTACTGGCGCCAAAGGAGCCAAACAGATAGTGGGTAGCCTGTCCTCGGCGAGTGAGGTCCACTACCACTACATCGCCCCCAGGCCGTAATGCCATGGCCCCAAACCCTGTGGCAATGGTGGCCTCGCTGGCCTTGGCATTGACGTTGACGATGACGATATCCATATCCTGTATAGGCGCTATGCCATAGGCTTCCTGCGCAGCGGGAATAGCAGCATAATATTCCATAATGGGATCCCCCGCGTACAGGTCGATAAGTTCCAAACGACTGTTATACAGACAATCCACCTTGAAAAAGGGGCCGGCCATCCGGGTCATTTCCTCAATCTCCTCCCGCATCCCTTTCATCGCCAGGTTTCCAGTCATTTGAGAGCTGTTTAAGTGATTGTTCTGAAGAAATTCTGTGGCCGTAGTATGGTTCCGTGCAATGGTTTCGATAGAAGCAATTCCAGGAAACAGGATTTTCCCCCCTCCCCCATACCCATTCATGGTATGGGGAGTGATAGCGCCCAGTCCGATCCGCAAGTCACTGTTCAGAAATTCCTGGTTGATGCATACGTCAAAGCCCCGTTTTGTCTGACCGATACATACGTTATTTTCATAGCAGTTGTGGTTATAGACGGGATAGCGGCGTACAATCTCCTCACCCAGCTTGGCCTCATGCTCCTGCCGACTGTGGGCTCCATGGGTCCCCAGAGCACATAGAAATTCGATGTCCTTCTGGTTTACGCCGCTGTCCAACAATACCTCCAACACTGCCTCCGCCATGGGCTGGGTGGGCGTCCCCCGGGTAATATCATCAAACAGGATGCAAACTCGCTTTTTCCCTCGGGCAAGCTGGGAGAGGGGAGGCGCCCCGATGGGAGCTTCCAGACGGGCTTTGATTTGATCGCGGGTCAAGGGCGGCTTGTAATCGCCGGGCAGAGGGAAATACTGCACATCCCACCGGTCTGGTAAAGTGATCTGAGCGGGCTGGCCGCCTTGAAAGGCATTTTGCTGCAGTGTAAACTTCATTGGTGCCGTCCTCCTTCTAAAAAAGGAACACATCCTGCCGGGACAGGCAGGGTGTGTTCCAGGCGCCAGCTATTCTTAACAGAAGCCAAACATTTTCGGCAAGGCCAAAACAATATCCGGAAATACTGTAATCAAAACCAGAATTACAAAATCCGTAATGAGGAACGGGATCAGTGTCCGGATGAGATTGACCATTTTGCATTTGCCCACTGACTGTGTGGTATAAAGCGCCATACCAAAAGGCGGGGTGAGCATACCAATCATCAGGTTGGTTACTGTCAGCACACCGAAGTGAATGGGATTCACCCCAGCTGCCTTGGCCACTGGGAACAAAATGGGTACCAAAACCAGGATGGAAGGAGCGGTATCCATAAACATTCCCCAGACCAGGAGAATAATGTTGATGATAAGCAACACGGAGGAAGTGGAGTGAGCAAAGCTGTTGATTAGATTCGAGAGCTTTGTGGGGATGTTTTCAATAGCAAGGACATAGGAGAAGGTAGTAGCGCCTGCAATGATCAAATAAATGGTGGAGGTTTGGATCAGAACATTTTTACAGATCTGATAACACTCCTTTAGGGGAATTGGCTTGTAAACAAAGGTAGTGATAATCAATGCATAGACCAATGCCACTGACGCTGCCTCAGTGGGGGTAAAACGACCACTGCTCATACCCACCAGAATGATGACCACTGTCATCAGGGGTAGAATAGAGCTCAAGGTAACACGAACTGCTTCTCTAAATGGGATGGGCTCAGTGCGCTTCGGAAATTCCCGAAAACGGCCTTCGATAAAGATAACAATCGCACTACCCAATCCAATTAAGATCCCAGGCACAGCACCGCCCCAAAACAGGGCTCCAGTGGATAAACCAGTGGCTGATGCCACCAGAACTGCGGGGATACTAGGTGGGATCAAGGGTCCTTGAATCGCGGTAGCCGCAGTGACAGCACAGGAAAAGTCTTTGTCAAAGCCCTGTTTTTCCATTGATGGAATCAGAATGGAGCCCAGGGAGGCGATATCGGATAAGGCAGATCCGGTAATACCAGCAAAGAAGGTACTGGCTAAAGTATTGACATAGGCCAACCCTCCTTTAACACGCCCCACGAGTAGATCCGCAAAGCGGACAATGGCGGTGGTAATGCCACCCCGGTTCATAACTTCACCGCACATGATAAACATGGGGATTGCCAAAAGCACAAAACTGTCCATACCCCGAAACATTTTTTCAATGACGACCATTAGAAAAGCAACCTTTCCTGCAACAACGCAGTAGGAAAAGCTGGAAAACGCCATAACAAATACAATGGGCATTCCTAAGAACATAAGGACAAAAAATATCAGTAGAGCAACAACCAGTGGATTCAAAGAGTATCACCTCACTTTTGAAAAGCTAGATCAAGGGGCTTCTTTCAGGGACATAGCCTGAAATGTTTCATAAAACTTCGCTGGAATTTGAAGGAGCATATTCACTGCGCCAAGAATCAACGAGGCAAAGGGGATCGCCCAGGGGATGTGGATAGAAGCACACCAAACCGTGAGGTTCCGCATTACATAGATATAGCCGTAATAGCCCATTGTCAGCAAGAAAATAGCAATCAGGACATAGAAAATGCAATTCAGGATACATTGAATCTTTCGAGGAAACAGATTATAGAAAATATCTACCTTTGCATTGGCATCAAGATAAAATACAGAGCCGGCCGCAAAATATACTGCGAAAATCACAACATAACGAGTCAGCTCCTCCGCCCATGTAAAGGAAATGTCCGCCACATTACGCGTGATTACCTGGATAAAGGTAAGAGCCACGGCGAACACCAGACACAATACACCGATTCCCAACATGACCAGATTAAATCGTTTTACAAAAGATATGTATGTTTTCATATTAAACACCATTTGTTCTGTCCCATCTGCGGCCCACTGACTGGGCCGCAGATGGGGACAAGTCAGAATTGAAAACGTATAACCAAACACTCAGCCTCTGCTCTCAGCCACGGTCTGCATGGCTTTGTCCAGCAGCTCAGGGGTGTCCATGGTACTGCGGAGATACTCCAGAACCTGGGGCTGGCAGGACTGACGGAAGGCGTCGATCTCTTCACTGGTCAGCTCGGTGATCTGGAGACCATTCTCTTTCAGCAACTCCAGATTAGCAGCCTCGTTGGCCTGATACATACTATACTCAGCCTCCAGAGCTTTCAGAGCAGCCTGGTCCACCGCGTCCTTCTGAGCCTGAGACAGGCTCTGGTAGAAGTCCTCATTCATGCAGAACAGGCTACACAGGCACACATGTCCATCAAGGGTCATGTATTTCTGTACCTCCCAGGCACTAATGTAGACGGCGTTGGCAACAGGGTTCTCCTGGCCATCGGCTACACCGGTCTGGAGCGCGGTATACAACTCGTTCCAGGACACGTTGGTGGGCTGCGCACCCAGAGCCTCAAACATCTTCATGTGGGCAGTAACATTCATGGTCCGGATTCTCAGACCATTCATATCCTCCGGAGTTCGGATCTCGCGCTTGCTGTTGGTGATATGACGGAGACCCTCATTGAAAAACACCAGGGGACGAATCCCTGTTTTCTCCACAATATCGCCCTGGAGATCCTGGAAAAACTCTCCCTCTGGGTTGAGCAGATCATAAGCCTCCTGGCTGGATTCAAACATGTAGGGAACATCCAAAAAGCCCAAATCAGGGTAATAGGAGGTGGCAAATTGGCCATTGGAGATGCTCATGCAAGACTCCAACGTACCGGCCTCCACCTGGGTCAGCATAGAGGTAGCGTCGCCCAACTGTGCGGCGGGATACAGCTCCACGGTGATAGAGCCGTTGGAGAGCTCCTCCACTTGCTCCTTAAATGTATAGGCCGCCTCAGACAATGCGTGACCGGAGCGTTCGGCAGTCTCCGCCCAACCCAGCTTCATAGTGATGGACTGTTCTGCCGGAGGCGTCTCTTCTCCGCTGGGGGCAGAGGTGCTGGGGGAGGGCGATGAGCAGGCCGCCAGAGACAGCGTGAGGGCGATGGACAGCGCAATAGACAGGATGCGTTTCATAGTGTATTCTCCTCGTATAATAGATTTACGGTTTCGCTGTAGTGGGGAACCGTATAAAACCCACTTGTTATTTTATCAGCCAGATAAGATAGTAAGCAACAGACAGAGGGAGCAGGGGACCTCCCAGTCAGCATATTAGGCGTCTCCCGGTGCAGTGTGAGCCTGCTGCCTCAGAAGAAACTGCCAGCATTATCCTTCAATCAGACCCAGCGACTGCAAGCGATTTCGAATATGAGCCTTTTCCTCAGCAGTAGCCGGAATAAAGGGGGCTCTGGGGTAGCAGGAGACGATCCCCCGGATTTCCAGCATAGCATAGATGGCCAGCTGAGTAGAACGTGCCAAATACATGATCTCCCGCATTTCGTTGACCTCGAACTGTGTCTTGCGGCATGCCTCGTAGTCTCCGGAGATTCCCTCCTCAAACATCTTTTTGCAGATTTCAGGGAAGGCATTGGCAATACCAGGAATGAATGCTTTACACCCCAGCACGCAGGCAGACAGCCACATGGCTTCTGTACCCAGTGCCACATCAAACGTGTCGCTCTTCAAAAGGCGCATGTACTTGGCCATGGTCTGGATGTCAAAGGTGGCGTCCTTTACTCCGCTGACCCCCGCCTGTTCCTTTAGTTGGCGAATGAGGTCCAGATCCATGGGGTAACCCTGAAACTGGGGATTATTGTATACATAGACGGGAACCCGGCCCCGGGCTGCCTCCACCAAAGCGGTATAGTAGTGGACGATCTCATCTTTGGAATGTTTGAAGTAGTAGGGGCCAACTGCAGCAACCGCCGTAGCGCCGCAGGATGCAGCGTGATCTACCAGTCGAGCAGCGGACAGACTGTCGGCAGTCCCCACATGCACAGTGACCGGAACTCGGCCAGCCGCAGTGTTTACGGTCGTCTCGGCCACAGCCTTGCGCTCTTCCTCGGTCATGAGCACGCCGCCGCCATAGGAACCATTGATAAACAGTCCATCCACGTGCTCCGAGAGGAAATTGACTAAGGTTTTCAGGCTGTCAAAATCCACTTCTCCATTTTCCTGGAATGGCGTAATCATGGGCGGGACAACTCCATACATCTGATACATACTCTTTCATCCTTTCTTTTCTCTGTTTTACACCTTGCCGGCGCGCTTGGCTTCAATCTGCTTAAGGGCCACAGCAATCGAACCGGTAACCGTAAGCCGATCCAACTCCTCCTTGTCAAAGATGCTCTCCACCGTCAGCTCTGCTCCGAATTCTCGACGAAGCATATAGGTGTACATCTTACAGCGGCTTTCGTGGCCATACAATAAATAATAATTCGAGTCATAGCCCTGCTCCCGCATCTCTCGGAAAGCATTCAGATCGTCGGCGGCAATGGCCGCATCAATGAAGACCTGCCTCTCGTGGCTGTTGGTCTTCATCAACACCTGGAGAAACCTGGGCATGAGCATGGTTCGCCCAAGTCCCGCATGGCGCACACAGTCCACGGCAATTTCCATAAGCTCTTCATCGGAATAGCCCCCGGCCTCCTCTCCTTCTACGGGGATGATGCTCTTGCCAATGTTGGTTGAATTGACAATAGCTTCATAGAACTGCCCGCTGATGGTCGTGTTACTGGCCTCGATCTGGGCCTGTCGGTTGATATACATCACTTTGGTATGGGAAGAGAGGGCCACGATGTTGCAGGGGTAAGGAAGTGTACGGCTGTTCATGATCCCAATACACTGTACCTCTTCTCCTCGCATGAAGTCCACCTGGCGCAAATCATGTGCCCTGGCTCCCTCAGGATAGTGATTGCGAACTCCACGGACAAAGTATACGGGGCGTTTGATGGGGAGAACCGATGGATCGTTGATCTCCATGATCCCTTGAGACAGCTGGTACAGACCTACCGGAGCAACCAGGTGAGGAATTTCGATCAGACCGACCTCAGAGGTAATCATTCCAGAGGCAATAGCAAACTCTACTTGGTCATCGGGAATGTGATGTTCCTCCAGAATCTCGAAGAACAACTGGGTGACGCCATTTCTCAACTTATCCCGGCTTCCAGTGATGGAGGTATCCCGTACCCCTACTTTCGTCCTTCCAGAGGCGATGATCTGGCTGTTTTCATCCACGATGTAGATTCGGGTCATAGTGGTCCCACAATCGATAACTGCGAACAAAATAATCCCTCCTCAGCGCTGTTTGGGGTGGTTGACTGGATGCAAAGGCAGTTGTCCGGACAATACCCGTGCAACCTCTTGGGCTGCCTTCAGTTGAAGACTTTCCACTGCCTCCTCGGAATACCAAGCGACATGAGGTGTAACCACGGCATTGTCCAACCTCAGCAGGGGGTGATCCTGAGGAATGGGCTCCGTCTCCGTCACATCGATGCCGGCCATAGCGATCTCGCCTTCTTCCAGAGCACGGACCAGATCCTCTTCCTTCACAACTGCGCCTCGGGCGGTGTTGATAAACACAGCCGTAGGTTTCATCAACTGGAAGGACTCCCAATTAAACAGATGATGAGTCTGAGCTGTGAGAGGACAGTGGACGGACAGATAGTCGCTCTGGGCCAAAAGCTCCTCAAAGCTCACTGCAGTAACACCAAGCTTCCGGGCCTGGTCCTCGTTCATCATGGGGTCGTGGGCAATAATGTGGACACCGAATCCAGCCATTTTTCGGGCCACCAGCTGGGGAATTCGGCCAAATCCCATTAGGCCCAGGGTCTTCCCTTCTACGCGGTACAGCGGCTTAACAGTGGTGTAGCCACAGTTCCCTTGCTTGACCTGTCCGGCCAGATAGGTCAATTTTTTTGCACAGTCCAGCAGCAGTGCGATGGCATGGTTTGACACCTCATCAATGCCGTAATCGGGAACATTACACACATAAATCCCATGCTCCTCCGCTGCAGACAAATCAATGTTGTCCACACCGATGGCGTAACGAACAATAACCCGGCAACGGGACATTGCCTCAATCACCCGACGGGTAATGGGAGCAAACTGGCAGATCAAGGCATCGCAATCAGCCGCCACAGCAATGACCTCGTCCTCTGTCTGGCAGTGATAGTCCAGCAGTTCAGCGCCGATATCCGCCATTACAGCTGCTTCCTGTTGAATACTTTCATAATAATAATCCGAAATGACAACTTTTAGTTTGTTCATAGCAATCTCCTCGTTACCCTCCGCTTAGCAGAATTAAAGTTTTGCTGTATAAAACCAAGTTTAATTCTATGTGTTGAAATTTAAGCTTGCAAAAGCAAGCTTAAATTTCAACTCGATGCGTCACTTCGGGGAATATCCCAGTTCCCTAGAAATATCCTCCGCGACCTGACAAATGCGTTGTAGGTAGCTGTCATACTTATCGCTGCACACCACATCCTGGAGCCCGCACAGGCTGATACCAGCCACCATCGTTCCATGTAAACCGTAGACTGGGGCACACAGACTATAAATGTGCTCCTCATTTTCACCCACATTGCCGGAAAAGTGATCGCGGCGGGCCTGCCGAATCAATTCCAACAGAGTCTTCCGGTCTGTGATGGTGGCACTTGTAAATTTTTTCATCTGGATTCGTTCCAGATAGCGATCCACAGCGGCATCGCTGTCCTGAGCCAGAAAGAGACGCCCAATCCCAGTCGAGTACAGCTCGCTGGTGCCGCCGCTTTGCACGGTCAGCTGGGTCCAGGCTGGAACACTGCTGGGCAGGATCTGATCCACCATAGCAAGGGTATCCCCCTCCCGAACACCCACATAGCATATCATATTCAGCTCGTTGGACAGGGCCTGCAGATGGCGGCGGGCAATTTTACGCAGATCTAAGGAATTAAACTTCATCAATCCCAGCCGGTATAATTCAATACCAAGGCTGTATTTCTTTGTAACCTCATCATAGGCCACAAACCCTTCTTGAAACAGGGTATACAAAAGACGCAGTACCGAGCTTTTTCCAATACCGGAATACTCACTGATTTCCGACAGGGTAAGATCAGAATGCTGTTCGTCGAATAGCTTCAACACATCCAGAGCCTTTTTCACTGACGAAACCGTGTAATCCCGTGTTGCTTTCATTGTAGCACCCCGTTTTGCTGTTCTCAGCCCGTAAAGTGGACAACTCCCTTGAATACGCCTGAATCGGGCTGGATCCACCGCAGCAGAACCTGATCGGCCTGTTCAAATGGCACGGTGTGGGTAATAAACTGATCTGGTTCCAAAAAACCCAACTGCCAATACTGGAGGACACGTTCAAAATCCTGTCTGGTGGAGTTTCGGGTTACAAAAAGGCTGGGTTCTCTCATATGAAAGGAGAGCCCGTCCAACTCCAGGGTTCCGTTGCAGATACCTACGAATACAATTTTTCCACCGTGGCAAATCCATTTCCAGTCCTGTTCCATTGAGGTTTTGGCTGCCGTAGTATCAATCACACCATCGAACAGATTTCCGCTGGTAATTTTCTGTAATATCTCAGGATAATCATACCTTAACGGATCCAAAACTTCAAGGTGAAATATTTCCTTACAGAAAGCTCGCCGCTGTGGGCTGGTATCAGCCAATACCACCTGGGCACCATAGGTTCGGGCATTGAGTGCGCAGCTTACACCAATGGGGCCGGCACCCACAACCAGAACCTGATCTCCAGGCTGGAGATTCAGCTTTGCCACCGCATGGGCACCGATGGTCAGCGGTTCCAGCATGGAGAGGGTCTGGGGCGAGGAAGTTCCGGGAACTTTCAACCATCTTTCCGCCGGAGCTGCCAGATACTCCTGAAGCCCACCGTCCCGGTGCACACCATAGAGCTGCAGTTTACTGCAAGAATTGGTATATCCCTTACGGCAGGCGCGGCAACTCCCACAAGGGATACATGGCATGAGACAAACCCGATCCCCAACGGACAGCATGGTGACCGCCTCTCCTACCTGATGGACCGTTCCGGCCACCTCATGCCCAATAACCCGAGGAAAACTAAACAATGGCTGATGTCCCTGAATCGCATGGATATCGGAGCCGCAAATACACACCGCGTCCACCCGTACTACGACATGATCGGCCGGACAGTCCGGATAGGGTCTCTCCTCATAGGAAAAATCATAGGGGCCCTTCAATACTAGTGCTTTCATGGTACTCCTTCCTACTTGGTCAAGTAACCGCCATCTACCGGAATCGTTGCTCCATTGATGTAACGCCCCGCCTCGCTGGCTAGAAGGACAGCCACTCCCTTGAACACATCAGGAGTACCCCAATCTCCTTGGGGAATCCGAGCCTTGACAGAGTTATAACGTTCCGAATCGGCCACCAGTGAGGCGGATAGGTTGGTTTTGATCCACCCTGGCGCCAAAGCATTGACAGTAATCCCATATCCGCCCCACTCGCTGGCCAGCACCCGGGTCAAGCCCATGACCGCGTGTTTGCTGGCGGTATATGCGGTGGTATTGAATCCACCAAGATAGGACATCATAGAGGCAAGGTTAATGATCCGTCCCCCGCTGCCCTGCTTCAAAAATTGCTTGGCGGCCAACTGGGAGAGGAAAAACACCGCCTTTTCATTCAGCTGGATAATTTCATCCCACATGGCTTCAGTATAATCCAAGGCTGAGGCACGAGGACAGATTCCGGCATTGTTGACCAGAATATCCAGCCGCCCGAAACGATCCAGGACCTGGTCCATAATCTTAGGCAGTTGATCCATTTGGCTGACGTCGGCCTGAATGGGAAGAAAGCTTCCACCCAGCGCTTTTACATAGCTCTGCATCTCGATGGGCGGGTGACGACTGTATACGCAGGCTATGGCCGCACCAGCCTCGGCCAAACCCTGGGTGATCCCACTTCCAATTCCAGAACCTCCACCAGTTATTAAGGCCACTTTTCCAACTAGTGATAATTCTTCTTGAACCACAGTATCTCCTCCCTTAAAAATTTTACTAAATAAAACTCATTTTTATATTATAAAATTATCAAAAATTATGAGAACTGTCAATGGACAGATACCACAGCCTTTTTCATTATTTTTTGTGCAAAACAAATATATCTTTCGGATTATTTCAAAACAGAACTTGTAAGTTATGTGAGTCATTTTGAAATTATAAAACCTGGCAGTTTCTCTGCCATCGGCATCGCGGTGACGAATCACTGGGTCTGCGAAAATAGTTGTGGGATGTTTTGAAGCATTCCACCATGAAGCTCCGTTACAGGTCCCCCCCTACGAATAAATTAAGCGGCAGACGGCAGCTGGCAGGCCAGCGAGCACCTGCGCAGCGCCATTGTGTGGTGGGTACCCACCCACAGACAATAAAGGGGCAGGCCCACATCCCCAATACACAAAAATACCGCTGTCTTCCTGGCCCGAAGGAGCTGAGAAGTCAGCGGTATTTTGTTCTCTTAAAAAATAGGCTCTGTCCGCCATCCGGCAGCTGAGTCTTCCCGAAGGGGCAGCTCCTGGAAGATGGCCGCCGCCCGGTCCTCGTACTCAGACGTTGTTTTGGCCTTCTTCAACGCCTTGATATGGCGTCCGTTCTCTTCAAAGAGCCAGATGAGATAGGACCACAGCTCCTTCATTCGCAGCATGGCATTATGCCGGCTGCCGAACGCCTCCGCATAGCCCTCATAGAGGGTGTCATGGAACCGGCGCAGGGTCTCCCGGTCTGCCGGTAGTCCTCCTTTGACTCTGGCGGCCAGGGCCGGGTCACCCACCAAACCCCGGCCCAGCATCACCCGGTCCACTGTGGGGAAGCGCGCCCCCAGGGCGGAGATCTCGTCCGGCGTGGTCAGGTCGCCGTTGTAGCACAGGGGCCCCATCCCCTCCTCCACCGCCAGGGCAAAGGTCTCCATACGGACCCGTCCCTTGTAGAAGTCCTCCCGGACCCTCGGGTGGATGATAAGCTCACTCCACGGGTAGCGCCGGAAGCAGGCCGCCAGCGCCCGGAATTCCTCCGGGGATTGGAAGCCCACCCGGGTCTTGATGGAGACGGCGATCTTCACATCATGAAAGATCTGCTCCAGAAAGCGGTCCAGCTCCTCCGGGTCCCGCAGGAGTCCGGAGCCCTTCCCCTTGGCCGTCACCGTCCCCGAGGGACAGCCCAGATTCAGGTTGACCTCCTCATACCCCAGCTCCGCCAGCCAGTCCGCCGCCCAGAGGAAATCCTCCGCCCGGCAGGTCAGCAGCTGGGGCACCGCCCGCACCCCCCGGTTGGACTCCGGCAGGAGCTCTCCCACATCCCGCCTGGAAAACTTCCGCTCCTTGCCCGGCGAGACGAAGGGCATATAGTATTTGTCCACGCCGGGAAAGAAGCGGCTGTGGACCTGACGGAAAATGGCGCCTGTGATCCCTTCCATTGGCGCAAAGTAATAATACATCTGTTATGCCTCTCTTTCTCCAATGGCCGACCACGGTATCTGCTGCCGCTGCAGCGGGCCAAAAGGCCGCCATGTCAAACATGGCGGCCTTTCTGCGTTTCGATCACGCCATACTGGCATTGGATCGCTCTTGGGCGATGTTGAGCACATGGTCGCCGATCCGTTCAAAATCGGTGAGCATCTCGGAGAAGAGGATGCAGCCCTCGTCGGAACAGACGCCCTTGCGCATCCGCTCCATCTGATGGCGGCGGAAGCTGGCCGTCATGTCGTCCATTTTCTGCTCCAGCGCGGAGACCTGGCTGAGCCACTCCACCGGATCGGCCACTGCGCCGCTGATGGCCTCAATGGCTTCCCGGCAGACCCGCTCCATCTCCCGGATCTCACCCTTGGCTTCCTCAGAGAATTGGATGTCCTTCTCCTTCAGAATACCGCTGTACCCACAGATGTTCATGGCGTGGTCGCCAATACGCTCGATATTTCCGGTGATCTTGAAGTAGGCGCTGACCGCGGCAGAGTCCTGCTCGTTGGTCTCGTGGACGATCACATGAGAAATAAACTGGGAGATCTCCTTGTTGAGGTAGTCGATATATTCCTCCACCGTCTCCTCCTTGGCTACCAGGGAGGGGTCACGGTCCAGCACCGCCTGGAAGGCCGTGGACACATTCTCCTTGGCCATGCCAAGCATGCGGCTCAGCTCCTGCCGGAGCTGGCTGATATAGATGGCGGAGTGACCGATGGTACGGTCCTGATTGGCATTGATGGGGGTGAGGAAGACCAGGTGCATGCCCTCGTCCGGGTCCTGCTTGCGCTCCGGGAGGATGCGCATGGCCGCCTTCACCATCCACCCGCCCAAGGGCAGCAGCAGCAGCGTGGTCACGATATTGAAAATGGTGTGCATGTTGGCGATCTGGGAGGCCGGGTTGCCCGGGGTAAGGCCGGCCACAAAGTCCACCAGCGAGAGTCCCAGCAGAGGAGTGACCAGACACAGTGTGGTAAAGAGGACGGTGCCGATGACATTGAACATGAGGTGAATGATGGTGGTCCGCTTGGCGTTGCGGCCGGTGCCCACAGAGGCCAGCACCGCAGTGATGCAGGTGCCGATGTTCTGGCCAAAGAGGACATAGACCGCGCTGTTGAGGCCGATGACTCCGCTGTTGGCCAGGGCCTGGAGGATACCCACCGAGGCCGAGGAGGACTGGATGAGGGCGGTAAAGAGGGCGCCAGCCAGAATGCCCAGCACCGGATTGGAGAACTTGGTCATCAGATTCACAAAGGCGGGCATCTCCCGCAGGGGGACCATGGCGGCGCTCATCATATCCATACCGATGAAGAGGACGCCCAGGCCGCCCAAGATACTGCCGTAGTGGTGGATCTGGGGCCGCTTCAGAAAGACCATCATGGCCACGCCCAGGAAGGCAAAGAAGGGCGCAAGGGCACCCACGTCCAGGGCGATGAGCTGTCCGGTGATGGTGGTGCCCACGTTGGCGCCCATGATGATCCAGACCGCCTGGGTCAGGGTCATCATGCCGGAGTTGACGAAGCCCACCACCATGACCGTGGTGGCCGAGGAGGACTGGATCACGGCGGTGATGACAGCGCCCACCACCACGCCCAGGATGCGGTTGGCCGTCAGCTTTTCCAGGATGCCTTTCATCCGGTTGCCGGCGGCAGCCTCCAGGCCGGAACTCATCATCTGCATCCCGTGCAGGAAGAGCGCCAGACCGCCGAGAAGGCTCAGAATATTGGCAATACTCATCAAAATGCTCCTTTTCTTCTCTAAAATAAGAAAAAGACATAGCCTGCTTTTCAAATTGAAAAGCAGGTCATGTCTTTTGCTGCGTCAGGGGATTCTCTTTTCCATGTGCGCCATGCCGTCTTTTTCCCGGGGCAGTATCCCTCATAGCTCCATGGTCCTTTCTCTCTGAACGGTGGAAACACGATTTTTGACATTTACCATTATACCGTTCGTTTACAACGTCGTCAACGAAATTTTACCCCATCCGCCTTTTTCTCCACATCGCGCAGAAAGACCGGGCGATCTGGCTGGGATCTCTGTCTGCAATACCGAAAATGCAGACCCTCAAAGTCAACGATGTCCTCCGGGTCCTCGATCCGGCCCTCGGCCAGGAAGCGGACCATCTCTCCCCTGGCCATCTTGACATGGACCCCCTTTTCCACCACCTTGCCATCAGAGCGCAGCTCGCCGAAGACGGGCGTGACCACCCGTGTCCCGGCGGGCAGGTGGGGGACCACCGCCCTGCTGTACTCCCCGGAGGCCAGGTCAATCACCGCTCCATCGGGCGAGAGGGCTTCCGCCAGCTTCCCGCCCCAAAAGTCATAGAGGTCCTTACAGAAGTCGGTCCGCAGCTTGGCCTGCATTTCCAGCCGGTAGGGCGTCACACCATCAAAGGGCCGGAGCACACCATAAAAGCCGGAGAGGATGCGCAGGTGCTCCTGCACATAGTCCAGGGCCGACTGGGAAAAGACAGCGGGAGCCATATATCTGTACTGGATGCCCTCATAGGCCAAGAGGGCAGGCGTCAGCCGCTCTCGGAGGTCCATGCTCTGATACCGCCGGTAGTTGAGGTCTGCAAGCTGGTCGTTGCAGGCGAGCAGCTTTTTCAGTTCAGGCAGAGCAAGGCCCCTCAGATAGGTCAGCAGCCGCTCTGTCTCCTCCAGCAGTACTGGCAGGCCACTGGGCGGCAGACCGTCCAGGTCCTCGTTCATTTTCTTGGCCGGGGAGATCATGATCCTCATGGGCATCCTCACTTTCCTGTGTTGGGACAAAAGACGGCCCGGGGCGGTGGTATACACCGCCACCGGGCCGCCGGTGGTTCGATCTCAGGCGATGGGGTTGTCGGCCACGAACTCCACAGCGGCGGCAAAGGCGTCGCAGGCGGACTTACAGGCAGACTGACTGCCGGTGAGCAGACCGCCGCCGAAGTTGGTCTCGCTGGGGGGCGCGTACAGCACGCACAGACGGACGTCGGCGGCCTTCAGGGCGGCATCAACGCCATACATGGCCTCCAGAGGGGGCGCAATGAGGTAGGCCAGAGACTCGCCCTCGGCAATGCCCGCGCCCTCGGACAGGTAGGAGCCGGTCCGGGAGATGCAGTGGGCATAGTACACGATGGTGTCGTCCTCATTGGCAGACACAAAGTGGCACACGTTCTCGATCATGTCCACGCAGGCATCCAGGCCGGCCTTGGCCTCAGCGGGGTTGGGAGCGGCCAGGATGCCGATGATCTCGCCGGCCAGCTTGGTGTTGGCGTTGGCGGCGCCGCCATAGAAGCTCTTGGCGTAGGCCACGCGGCAATCGGCCTTCTTGGTGGCCTCGTCCAGGGCGGTATAGGTCACATCATCGCAGTCGGAGGTAATCAGGGCCAGGGACTTCTCGCCGGGCTGAAGGCCCAGCTCCTTGGCCAGGTCGGGGGATACGTTGGGGATGAGCTTGGTGGCCAGTACGCTTGCTTTTACAGGATCTCGTTTCATGCTCCCTCTCCTCTCTTCGCGGGCGTCGTTCCGCCCGCTCCGCCGCCCAGGCGACGGTATTCATCATCGCTTTGATTATATCGGAAGCTGCCGTCGTTGTCAACGAACGCACGCCTTTTTCTCCCATTTTGGTCTGTTCGTACCCCCCAGCCCATAATGGCAAAAAGCCGCGGAGCGTTCCCTGACGGCGGGACGCTCCGCGGTTTCTCCACAGGCGGGGATCTCTGGTATGGCGGGCCCTCAGTGGCAGCTGCGGGCCCGCGCGCTGCATCCGCTTTCCATACCAGTTCCAAAGGGAGGTGAAGTTCGCCACCTGACACATCGCATAAGGAGGAATGGCGGTCCGTCCCGTCCACCCTTTAGCGCCGACAACAAAAAAGCCGTATCCTCTCAAAAAGGATACAGCCATCACCCGCTGGTCTTTGCCGCGGGAACTGCACCCTCCCAAGCGCGAGGAGGTCTCGTGTGCGCCATACGCAGGCAGGTATTCTGACTTAGGCGTTCAAACGCGCTCCCCGCCTTCCCAGAGCTTCCGCTCCAGTGGCCGATTGGGGAGCACTTCGCCAATACAGCAACGGCTTTGCGCGGGATTCTCACCCGACTTCCCTTTTGAGCTCATCAAAGCACCTGCGTACCACTTATGATTCAGTTGTCAGCTTGGCTTATGTTTATTATACCGTTCCTTCCCTCCCCTTGTCAAGGGGAGGACGTACTTCTCCCCGAAAATGAGAATAGCCCCCGCCGCAAATCTGCGACGGGGGCTGTTGCAGTCAGTTACTGCCAGTCGGCGGGGAACACGGTGTAAGCGTACTTGGCATAGTCGGGGGTGCTGAAGTGGATGTGGCTGCCCTTGGGGATGTAGATCACATCTCCGGCGTCGCCGCCTACCACACGCCCATCGATCTTGATCTCCAGGCGGCCTTCCAGCACGATATCCCACTCGTCGTAGGTCAGGGTCCACTCAAAGTCGGCCCCGTCAGAGAGCTCCATGATGCCGCAGCCCATACGGGGGGCCTCCTCCAGGGTGGCCACGTCCTTGAGCTTGACGTCATTGCGGCCCTCAAAGGGCTCCAGCTTCACAGTGGAGGTCTTCACGCCGATGATACCGCTGGGGTCCACCTGCTTCTGGAAGCCGCACTTGTTGGAGGCGGCTGCCGTCTCAGAGATGACCTTCTCTACGATGCTGCGGATGAGTTCTTCACTTACGTTCATAGCGATTCCTTCCCTTTCCGCGCTGTCCGTCAGTCAAACTTCACGTTCTCGATCTTAGACAGCAGCTTGGGCGCCAGGATATTGGCCACGATGATAGCAGTGACACCGGCCACCAGCTTGCCAACGATCACGGGGAAGATCATGTCGGGGTTGTTGCCGGCAGTGAAGCCCAGGTGATCGCCGAACACAAAGGCGGCGGACACGGAGAAGGCCACGTTCAGCAGCTTGCCCTTGGGGTTCATCTCGCCCATGATGTTGAACATGGCGATGTTGTTGGCCAGGTTGGCCACCATACCGGCGGAGCCCTGCTCGTTCATGCCAAGGGCGGCGCCAACCTTCTCCAGAGCCTTGCCGAAGGTGCGGGTGATCCACTCCACCATGGGGAAGGCGCCGATGAGGACGATGGCGATCTGACCGCAGGTCAGCAGGCCGCTGTCCAGGCCGCGGGAGCCGTCGGCGGGGTTCTCGACCATGATGTGGAACACGGGGAACATGATGCCGGTGATCTGCTCAAAGACAGCAATGGCGGTGAGGGCGGTGATGACGATGGTCACACCGGCGCCAAACACATTGAAGCCCTTAATCATGGGGCCGGGGGCGAACCACAGGCCGATGACGATCAGCGCAGCGATGATGATAACGGGGATCAGGTTCTGGATGATGGTGATAAAGCTCAGGTGATACTCAGGGGCCAGGGTATTCATCATCAGGCCGCCCACGATACAACCGATGGGCACGGTAATCAGACCGGCCAGAACACCGGCGCCCAGGTAGCCGCGGTCTTCCTTCTTGATGATGCCCAGAGCCACGGGGATGGTGAACACGATGGTGGGGCCCATCATGGTGCCCAGGATCAGGCCGGCGAAGTTACCGATGGCGATGTCGTCACCGGCCAGCTGCATGGCCAGAGGATAGCCGCCCATGTCGCAGGCCAGCAAAGTGGTGGAGAACATGGCGGGGCTGGCGCCGAAGATGCCGTAGACGGGCTTCAGGATGGGGCCCAGCAGCATGGACAGCACGGGGGCGGCAGCCACGACGCCGGCCATGGACATGGCCAGACCGCCCATGGCGTTGAAGCCGTCCTCGAACTTCTCACCGTAGCCCAGCTTGTTTCCGCGGATCTTGTCGATGGCGCCCACCAGCATGAAGATCATCATGATGAGCATGATGACAGAGTTGATGGAAATGCCGGAGATCCACGCAGAGATACTTTCGGTAAATACGCTGGGATCGGCAGCAGCAATCAGTTCACTAAAATCCATAGTTACGCTCCTTCTCTTCTCGGAATGGGTCCGCTCCCATTGGGGAGCTTTCTGTCAGCTCTGCTTTACAGCAGAGACTGGAACAGCTTGGGGGAGGGACGCGGGATGACGGTGGTGCCCACCAGGAGCTCCGCTTCCCGCTCCGCGGCCGCCACAGCCGCACGGACCGCGCCCACGTCGCCGGTCAGGGTCACATAGCCCTTGCCGCCGATGGCGTATCCAATGCGCACCTCAATGAGGGTAATGTTGGCCGCTTTTGCCGCCACATCGGCGGCGATGATGGCGGAGGCCACGGAGTAAAACTCCAGAACGCCCACGGCGCCCGGCTTCTCCACCTGGGTAGTCATGCTGATGGCCTGGATGACCTGGGGATGGACGTTGGGGAGGGTCAGCGTGTCCACCACGCACTCGCCGCCCCGCTTGATCCCCTCGGCCATGGCGGCCTTCACATCGCCGGTGTCGCCGGCGATGAGGACCATGTACTTACCCGGGCAGACGGTGGAGGATCGGATGAGGTCCACCTGAGCCGCCTTCACCATGTAGTCGCAGGTCTCAATGCCCCGCGCGATGCTGTTGAGTTCTACCATGCCGATGGCAAGTCTGCTGGCGTTTCCCATGCTTCTCACTCCTTCCGGCTGCTGATGCGGGCGCCCTTGTCGGTGACCTCCACCACCACGCCGGAGAGACTGGCGTGGATGTTGGCAGAGAGCCCCTCGGCGGCCTCGGCCAGGACTTCGCCCCGCTCCACATAGTCGCCCACCGCCTTTACCATATTGGCGGGCTTACCGATGTGCTGAGAGAAGGGGATGAAGACCTCGCTGGGGGTCAGCTCCCGGCACTCATGGGCGTGGAGCCCATAGTATTTGGAGAGACCCAGCCGGGCCACCAGGCGGTCCGTGGGGGTATGGCGCTGGTCCACAAAGGACCGGGCCTCAGGTTCCATATTCCGGGGGACCTGGATGCCCCGGGCGCGGAGCTGGCCTTTGATATACTGGTTCACCTTCCTGGGTGAGAGGCCCATGGGGCAGGCAAACATTTCACAGATACCGCAGTCACAGCAGTTGGCCGCGTCGCCGAAGCAGCGCTCATACTCCTCGTTGTCCTCCATCCCCGGCTCACGCCAGAAGTTCCGCATCACCAGATTGGGGCGGATCTGATGGCCGATGAGGTACCGGGGACACAGGTCGGTGCACATCCGGCATTGGATGCAGGCGCTGCGGGTCTGATGCCGGATGGACTCCAGAGGCAGAGTCGCCCGCTGGAACAGATAGTGGTCCTTGGGCAGCACGATGATGTTGCCGGTGGTCTTGGTCACCACGGCGGCGTCAATGTCCGCCTGGCTCAAGAGCACCTTGCCCATCATGGGGCCGCCCAGGATCAGGGCATAGTCGCTGATGGTGGGCTCCGCCGCCTTGACACACTCGGTGATGGCGGTGCCCACAGGGACGTGGAGCAGAATGGGCTCCTTCACCTCGCCCACCACCGACAGGAACTTATCCACCACGGGACGGCCCTGGATGGCGTCGAAGATATTGAGCAGCGTGCCCACGTTGTCCACCACACAGCCCACGTCCAGAGGCAGGCCCCGCTCCGGCACTGACCGGCCGGTGACCTGCTGGACCATGGTCTGCTCATCGCCGGCGGGATAGAAGGTCCCCATCTCGAAGATCTCGACGGGGGCGTCCGCCAGCTTGATCGCGTCGGACAGGGCCGCGATCTCAGCCTTGTACTTTCCTTTGAGCGCGATGACCGCCCGCTTGGCCTCCAGATGGGCGGCCACTGCCACTACCGCGGCGATGATCTGGGGCGCGTAGGCGCGGCACAGATACTTATCCGTCTCGATGAGGGGCTCGCACTCAGCGGCGTTGACCACAAAGCATTCGGCCTTGGCGTTGAGCTTGACATGGGTGGGAAACCCAGCGCCGCCAGCGCCCACGATACCGGATGCCTTGACAACTTCGGTCAGATTCATGCTTTCACCGCCTTAATTCCCTTGCCGTGGGCCGCCCGGTGAGGCGGCTCCGGCTGTTACTCCAAAACGCTGGGATCGATCTCCTGGTCATCCACGATGCCAACAACGGTCGCGTCCACGGGGACAGACATGTCCCCGGCAGCACTCCGGGCCGAGCTCCCGCCGACGATCAACACCGTCTCCCCCACGCCGGCGCCGATGATGTCGGCTGCCACAATGGGGGTTTTGTCCTTGGAGCCGTCCAGGATATTGATGGGCTGCACGATGAGCAGCTTATACCCGGCCAGCTTCTCCTCTTTGCGGGTGGCCCAGATGTTGCCGATGACCTTTGCCACTTTCATATGTTGTCCCCCTGTTCGACGCGGGACGGCGGAAGGGGATGGTCCCCCTCCGCGGTCCGGCCGCGTTTAGTCTTCGTCTCGGACGATGGTCATGCCCCGATCCTTGGCGGCGTCCTTGGCCAGCGCGGTGATGATGGTCCGCTCACCGATATGGACCTCGGTGACGCCCTCCATGTTGGCCTCGATGAGGTCCTTCTCGGTCAGCACCCGCTTTTCGATGCGCACCGCCTTGGACTCACAACTGACCACCGGCGCAGGCGCAGCGCACACAGGCGCGGCACACGCGGGAGCCGCCGCCGGTACGGGCGCAGGCGCCTCGCTGCCCAGGATGACCTGCTCCAGGCCGGCCTGGGCGCAGATCACCACGCCGGAGGCCACCAGCAGGTCCAGCTTCTGCTGCATCATGTTGTAGTAGGCGGCGGGCGCCGTCTCCTTATACCGATACAGCTCCACCTCTTCGGTGGGGACATAGACCTTTTTACCTGAGAGGATGGCTTTGGAGGCAAGGCGGGTATACGCGGTGTCGCAGGCTCCGGAGGCCAGGGCCGCCATGGCGTCACAGCTCAGGCCAAAGAGCACGACCGCCTCATAAGCGTCCAGATCCACTTCATAGTGGTGCATCAGGGCGCAGTCGGTCTGATAGCGGGCCTTCAGGGCTTCGCTCTCCAGACACGCGTGGCAGTCGGTGCCGTGGTCCTGGGTCAGGATCAGCAGTCCCGGCTTTCCGCCGCAGTCGGCGCACCCGGCGCAGTTGCCTTCCGCTTCAGAGATCTTCTCTGCCACACGGCGGAGGATCTCATCCACGATGGCGTTATGATCCATGCCTTCCCCTCCTTTCTAAATCATTCATTGGGTCTTTGCTCAGATCTCGCAGTTCATCGCGATGCCGGCAGGCGTCACCAGAAACGGATTGGCCGGCTTGATGGTACGGATGCCGGTCTCCTTCTCAAAGATGCCCTCGATGCCGGTAAGACAGCAGGTGCCGCCGCACAGGTAAATGGTGTCGGTGTGCGCCTTGTCGATATACCGGTTGACGATGGAGGCCATCTTCTCCACCACCGCCTTCACCACCGGCAGGATCTCCTTGTGACGGGAGTAGTCCTGCTTGATGGCCTCGGCCTCCTGGAAGGAAACATGGAAGTTTCCCGCCAGGACCAGGGTGAGATGGGTGCCTCCGGTGGGCTCATCCTCGATCTGGACCACCTTGCCGCCCTTCAGGATGGCAAGGCCGGTGGTACCGCCGCCGATGTCCACCACCACGCCGTCCTCGATCTCATAGATGGAGTTGGCGGCGGTGGGCTCATCCAGAACACTGGTGACTTCAAAGCCGGCGCCCTCGGCCACATACTGGTGGGTCTTCGCGCTGGACTCGGTACCGGCGGGCATGGCGATGGCACAGTTCACCAGCTCCGTGTCCAGCCGCTCCTCCAGCTTGGCCTTGAGCTCCTTGACGATGCGCAGCGCCCCGGAATAGTCCACCACTACGCCGTCCCGCAGGACCTGCGCCGCCTGCTTTTCACAGGCGATGGGATTGTTTTCCTCATCCAGGACGACCATGACGATATAGGCCGTGCCCAGGTCCAGGCCCACCTTCAGCTTGCTGCTGACGGGCTTGAAGGTCTTGGTTTCCGATTCCTCCACGCGGGCCATATAGGCGTTGACGCGGTCCAGATCCATCATGTGTTCGGCGCTCCTTTGTCAAGTTAGTTTCCGTTTTGATATTGTCCAGACAGATACCGGCACATCAGAATGTGCATGGCGCTGGACATGCGGTTGAGCTCTTCGATGATATCGCTGCGGGTATACTTCGCGCCGGTGTGGAAGGCGTCAGCCGCCGCCACTTCCGTTTCGCGCACCGAGGTGCGCAGCTGGTTGAGCAGCGCGAAGTCCCGGCCCATGGTGTAATCGGGCAGGACCATGGCCTTGACGCCGAAGAACCGCTGGGGGTCATGGGACTGCTCCCGCAGCTCGGCATGGGTGAGCCCGATGATGGTATCCATCTGGAAGGGCTCATCCAGCACGTCACAGCGCATCATTTCCCGCAGGATTTTCAGGATGTCGTCCAAGTCGTCAATGAGGGCCTGGCTCCCACCCCGCTCATGGATATCCACCTGGGCCAGAACCACCGCGCTCTGGAGCGAATCCAGCTTGCCCCGGAACAGGATCCGGGGGTGATTCTTGACCACCAGCACGTTCCCCACCAGGTGGGTCATGTGCTCAGGCTTCTCCATATAGAAGGCGCCGGTCTCATAGTCCACGAACTTGGGCTTTACAGGCGCCGGCGCGGGTGCGGGTGCGGGCGCTGCCATGGTCACCTCGGGCATGGGCGGCACCTCTGTGGCGACAACTCTGGGCGTGGTCTGCTGTCCCTCCTTGACGATTTTGATCTTGCGGGACTGCAAATATTCCCGGGCCGCCGGGGTGAGGATCTTGCCGGCCGGCACGACGTAGCATTCGGGCTCTGATGCCCGCAGCTCGCACCGGAGCGCGTCCTCCGTGATACATTTCAAGCGCTTCACCCCCTCCGTCGGTAGGTTTGATACGGCTTATGCCGCTCTTACTTCTCCAGGCTGGGGAGGATGAACTCCACTTCCTCGTGGGGACGGGGGATCACATGGACGCTCACCAGCTCGCCCACGCGCTCAGCGGCGGCGGCGCCGGCGTCGGTGGCGGCCTTGACAGCGCCCACGTCGCCGCGGACCATGACGGTCACCAGACCGCCGCCCACATGGACCTTGCCGATGAGGGTGACGTTGGCGGCCTTGACCATGGCGTCGGCGGCCTCGACAGAGGCGACGAGACCCTTGGTCTCGATCATACCAAGTGCTTGCATACTAGCCATATTCATACACTCCTATACCCATCCGGGCAGAGCGGCGGTCAGGGGACCGGACGGCTCAGGCCGCCCGGCCCCCGCTCCACCGCAGGGGATGGGGAAAATGGTTACTGCTTATCCAGACTGGGGAGAATGAACTCCACTTCCTCGTGGGGACGGGGGATCACATGGACGCTCACCAGCTCGCCCACGCGCTCAGCAGCAGCGGCGCCGGCGTCGGTGGCGGCCTTGACGGCGCCCACGTCGCCGCGGACCATGACGGTCACCAGACCGCCGCCCACATGGACCTTGCCGATGAGGGTGACGTTGGCGGCCTTGACCATGGCATCGGCGGCCTCAACGGAGGCGACGAGACCCTTGGTCTCGATCATGCCAAGTGCTTGCATTGTAGCCATAAATAGTTCCTCCTAAAAATCAGTCTTACAGATCCTTGAGCCGGGCCATGATCTTCCGGACAATGTCCTCCACATCGGCTTCGCACACATCGCTGCTGCGGATGCGGCAGATTCCGTCGGAGCAGTCGGGAAGATCAGCGCGGATCTCATCCAGCTCTCTGAGCCCGTAAGCGATCTTGCGGGTGTTGAGCAGCTGCATGGGGCCCACGTTCTCGCTGGTGGCGGAGCCGCCCACAGCGCCGCAGCCCAGGGTCAGGGAGGGCATCAGTCCGGTGGTACCGCCAATACCGCCCAGGGCGGAGGGGGTGTTCACCATCACGCGGGAGGCAGGCACCCGCTTGGCGAAGTAATCCACCATCGCATCGTCCTTGGTGTGCATGGAGAAGGTATGGCCGGCGCCCTCATAGCGCAGGATGGTGCAGACCTTGTCGCACACGTCCTTGTAATCGGTGCCGGTGAAGAAGGCCAGGATGGGCCCCAGCTTCTCGTTGGAATAGGGGTGCCCGCGGCCCACACCATCCTCGCGGGCCACCAGGACCCGGGCGGTGGCGGGGACATTGTCCAGGCCGGCCAGCTTGGCGATGGTCTCCACGCTGCGGCCCACGATCTCGGGGTTCATGGTGCCGTTGGCACGGAGGATGAACTTGCCCAGCTTCTCCCGCTCCATGTCGTCCAGGAAGTAGGCGCCCTGCTTCTCCATTTCGGCCTTGACGGCGGGGACCATGTCCTCGTCGCAGATGATGGACTGCTCGGAGGCGCAGATGGTACCGTTGTCGAAGGTCTTGGAGTCCAGGATGCGCTTGACTGCCAGGGGCAGGTCGCAGGTCTTCTCCAGGTAGGCGGGGCCGTTGCCCGGGCCAACGCCGATGGCGGGGGTGCCGGAAGAATAGGCCGCCCGGACCATGGCGGAGCCGCCGGTGGCCAGGATCATGGCCACATCGCGGTGGCGCATGAGGTTATCGGTGGCCTCCATGGTGGGGATGGTGATGCAGGACACCAGGTTCTCGTTGCCGCCCGCCTCGGCGATGGCCTGCCGGATGACCTTGACGGTCTCCATGATGCAGCGCAGAGCCGTGGGGTGGGGGGAGAACACGATGGCGTTGCCCGCCTTGATGGCGATTTCCGCCTTGTAGAGGGCGGTGGAGGTGGGGTTGGTAGAGGGGACAAGGCCGGCGATGACGCCCACAGGCACGGCGATGGTGCGGACCTTCTTCTCGTCGTCCCGGTCCAGCTCGCCCACGGTCTTCATGTCCTTGATGTACTCGTAGACGCCCCGGCTGCCGAAGATGTTCTTGATGATCTTATCCTCGACCTTGCCGAAGCCAGTGTCCTCGTGGGCCATCTCGGCCAGACGGCGGGCATTGCGCACACCGGCGTCGGCGATGGCGCGGACGATGTGGTCCACCTGGGACTGGGTCATATTGGCCAGTTCCTTCTGGGCCTCCTTCGCCGCTTCTACCAGCTCACGGACCTCTTGCATAGACAGCAGGTCTTTATCGTAAAGCTGCATTTGATCAACTCTCCTCTTAGGGGATGGTTCCCATATGACATTCCGTCATCTTCTGCGGATCTCAATGCTCCCGAAACGCTCGAATGGCAGCCACAAGCTCCTCTTTTTTCGCAAACCGGATCTCCTTGCGGGTCATGGTGTCCAGTCCCACGCTCCTGGCGACGGAGCGCAGCTTGACCACAGGCATGGCCTCCAGGACTTCGTCTGTGAGCTCAGCGAGGGACAGGCCCTCTGCCTCCTCACCCTTCTCCTCGGGCTTTTCCTCTGCCGGGATCTCAGGCTCCGGCTCGGAGGCTTCCGGGGTCGGGTCGGGAGGGCTCACAGGCTCCGCCGGGGGCTCTTCCGGTTCCTCGGGGGGCTTGGGTGTGGGCGTGACCGGCGCGGGCGTCGTCAGCATACCTTCGAGCTCTTCATGGGGTCTCGGAATGACGTGCACGGACACCAGCTCGCCGACCCGTTCCGCTGCGGCCGCGCCGGCGTCGACAGCCGCCTTGACAGCGCCTACATCGCCGCGGACCATCACGGTCACCAGTCCGCCGCCCACGTGTTCCTTACACGTCAGGGTGACATTAGCCGCTTTTACCATGGCGTCGGCAGCTTCAATGGAAGCCACCAGGCCACGGGTCTCGATCATACCCAAAGCCTTCATTCAATACCTCCAACACGGGCCGGTAAGCGCCGGCCCTCTCTTGTGAACAAATCAGGCGATTGGGCTTATTCGATGGGGTTATCGGCCACGAACTCCACAGCGGCGGCAAAGGCGTCGCAGGCGGACTTACAGGCGGACTGGCTGCCGGTGAGCAGACCGCCACCGAAGTTGGTCTCGCTGGGGGGAGCGTACAGCACGCACAGACGGACGTCGGCCGCCTTCAGAGCGGCATCAACGCCGTACATGGCCTCCAGAGGAGGAGCGATCAGGTAGGCGATGGCCTCGCCCTCCTGGATGCCGCAAGCCTCGGACAGGTAAGAGCCGGTCCGGGAGATGCAGTGGGCGTAGTACACGATGGTGTCGTCCTCATTGGCAGACACAAAGTGGCACACGTTCTCGATCATGTCCACGCAGGCGGCCAGGCCGGCCTTGGCCTCGGCGGGGTTGGGGGCGGCCAGGATGCCGATGATCTCGCCGGCCAGCTTGGTGTTGGCGTTGGCGGCGCCAGCGTAGAAGCTCTTGGCATAAGCCACGCGGCAGTCGGCCTTCTTGGTGGCCTCGTCCAGGGCGGTATAGGTCACATCGTCGCAATCAGAGGTAATCAGGGCCAGGGACTTCTCGCCGGGCTGGAGACCCAGCTCCTTGGCCATATCGGGCGCCACGTTGGGAATGAGCTTGGTGGCCAATACGGATGCTCTTACGGGATCTCTTTTCATGGTAGAAACTCCTCCCTACTCCTTACAGTTTCAGATCAGTGCCGCTGGCCTTCTTCTCCAGCATGATCTTGATGATATCGGCAATGTGCGCACCGGCCTCAGCGGGGATGGTGCCGGCCTTGTGGATGTTGGACACCACGGTGCGGCGGGCCTCAGGCATGCCGACAGTAGCCTTGTAGGCGATGTAGGCAGACATGGACTCGGCGGTAATCAGGCCGGGACGCTCGCCGATGAGGGTGCAGGTGACGTCGGCACCGGTGAGCTCGGAGATCTCGTCCATAACGCCCACGCGGCCGTACTTCACGAAGAAGGGAGTGCCCACGTCGATCTTATAGTTCTGCAGGCCCTGCAGGATGGCGGGGAGCAGATCGGGGATGTTGGCGGCCACGGAAGCGGAGGAGAGACCGTCGGAGACATAAATCTGAACGGTGGGGTTCTTCTTGCACTTCTCCTTGATGGTGGCCGCGGCCTCGGAGCTGAGCTTACGGCCCAGGTCGGGGCGGGTCAGGTAGGTATCCTTGCAGTCACACTGGGTCTGGACGATGAAGAGGTTCTGGCCCTTCACAAACTCCTCGTCCACGTCGTTGAACACGGCGTCCTGAGCGGCGGAGTGGGCGGCCCGGAACTCCAGCTGGGGCAGGGTCTTATAGCGGGCGCCGGCCTTACCGATGCCCAGACGGCAGGGAGCGTTCATCTTCAGCTCGGCATACTCCTCACCGTGCTCAGGATTCTCCACCAGATACTGCTCGCGGATATCCACCTCGGTGATGTCGGCGATGCAGCCGTCCTCAATGTTGGCAGTGGCCTCGCAGGCCTTGGCACAGGCGGCCTCAACGGCGGGAGCGGCGCCGCCGCTCACATTCATTTCGCTGAGCACCTGCTCAATGATTGTTCTCAGATCTTTCTCATCCATTAGATCGCACCTCCTCCCTTATTTCGCCAGGAACACGGAAGCGTCGCCCGCCTTGGGGGTCAGCTTGCCGTTCTCAGAGAAGCCCATCTTCTCCATCCATGCGTCGAACTCCTTGATGGGACGCAGGCCAAAGATCTCACGGAGGGCAGCAGCCTCATGGAAGCCGGTGCACTGATACATCAGCATGCAGTCGTCGCCCTCGGGCACGCCCATGACGTAGTTGCAGCCGGCGGCGACCAGCAGGGTGGCCAGGTTCTCAATGTCGTTCTGGTCGGCCTTCATGTGGTTGGTGTAGCAGGCGTCGCAGCCCATGGAGATACCGGTGAGCTTGCCCATGAAGTGGTCCTCTAGGCCGGCACGGGTGACCTGCTTGGCATCGTACAGATACTCAGGCCCGATGAAGCCGACCACGGTGTTGACCAGGAAGGGATTGAAGTGACGGGCCAGGCCGTAGCAGCGGGCCTCCATGGTCACCTGGTCCCAGCCGTTGTGGGCCTCGGAGGAGAGCTCGGAGCCCTGACCGGTCTCGAAGTAGTTGACGTTGGGTCCGGTGGAGGTGCCCTTGCTGAGCACCATGTCGCGGCCGTCCTGGATCATCTGCACGGTGACGCCGAAGGCTTCGTTGCCCTTCTGGCTGCCGGCGATGGACTGGAACACCATATCCAGAGGAGCGCCGAACTTCTCAGCGGCTTCCACCTGAGTGGTGATGTGGGCCAGCACGGAGCACTGGGTGGGGACTTCCCACTTGTTCTTGAACTCGTTGAGCATCTTCAGCAGACGAGCCACAGACTCCACGGAGTCATCCACGGGGTTGATGCCGATGACGGCGTCGCCGCAGCCCAGGGACAGGCCCTCCATCACGGAGGCGATGACGCCCTTGGGGTCGTCGGTGGTGTGGTTGGGCTGCAGGCGGGAAGAGAAGGTGCCATCCATACCGATGGTGGTGTTGCAGTGGGCCTGCACGCGCATCTTCTTGGCGGCATAGATGAGGTCCATGTTGCTCATGAGCTTACACACGCCGGCCACACACTCGGAGGTCAGGCCGCGGGAAGCGTGACGGATCATCTCGGTGGTGGTCTTCTCGCTGAGGAGCCACTCACGGAACTCGGCCACCGTCATGTTCTTGAACTCGTTGAAGATGGTCTCGTTGATGTCGTCCTGAATGACCCGGGTCACCTCGTCCTCCTCGTAGGGGACGGCGGGGTTGTTCCGCAGATCGTTGAGCGTCAGGTGGGAGAGCACGACCTTAGCGGCCACTCTCTCTTCTGCGGTCTCGGCGGCGATGCCTGCCAGCTTGTCGCCGGATTTTTCCTCATTGGCCTTGGCCATAACCTCGCATACGCTCTTAAACTCGTACACATGGCCAAACAGCTTTGTTTTGAGAATCACGCTACTTCACCTCTCGTACTTTTTAAGAATTGAAAATCAGGGTCTTGATCACTACGGGCACCACATGCCCTTCCGCGACGGGTTCGCCGATGTCCACATAGTCTCCGCTGAGCGTCTTGATGCCGTCGATGCAGATGACGTCTTTCTTGTAGTCCAGCAGGACGTTCACCGCGTTGCCCAGCACCTTGCCGATATCGGCTTCCACCACCAGGATCAAGGGATAACTGCTCTCAATCACCTCCTTTGCTCCGTCGATGATCGCCGCTGCCAGGTCCTGGATCTCTGCAAAGCTGGTGCGCTTTTCCCCGTTGAAGGCAATGGCGATTTGTTCCACCTTGCCCTCAGGCTTATACAGCGGCATCTGGCTGGTGATGGAGGAACGGAACGTCTCCAGCGACGCCTCGTCCTCCTCGGACACCTTGAGGATGGGGATATTCTTGATCGGGAGCCTGCCTTCGGCGTAATGGATCGTGCTCCCGCTCACCTCGGTGGTATGCGTCCCCGCGCCCACCACCGTGGCCCGTATTGTCTCAGCGGCCTGGAAGAGCTGCACGGTCTGGAAGTCCGGATTGGACCGGATCGCCTGACCCAGCAGCACGCCAATGTCGCCGTAACGGAAATAGTCGCCCTCCATCTGCTGATAGACACAGTCGGCAACGCCGCCGGAGAAGGTGATGGCCTTGATCTCCGGCTGGGCGGGGAGGGGCTTGCCGCTGTTGGTGTAGAGTCCCATGTGGTCCTCGTCCATCTTTTTAAGGTGGAGGGACTGTGCCAGCTGATCGGCCATCAGGGCGCAGATCTGGCGGAGCTTCTGTTCCTCCGCCGGGTCACCCACCTGGAGGTCGATGCCGTGGGACTTGGCCAATGCCTGTATTTTGGGGAAGAGATAGGTCACCCGGCCGTGGTCTACCTTGATGAGGCGGCCGCCGATGTCCAGGCAGCACACCCCACGGAGGGTCCCCTTCTCATAGACTGCAATGTTGGTGGTGCCGCCGCCCACGTCCAGGTTGGCGACGGTGGTACGGTCGTCGTGGGAGATCTTGTCGGCGCCGGCGCCCCGGGCGGAGAGGACCGACTCCAAATCAGGTCCGGCGGTGGCGACCACAAAGTCGCCCGCCAGGTCGGAGAGGGCCTCCAGCACCTCGTTGGCGTTTTCCTTCCGCGCCGTCTCACCGGTAATGATTACCGCTCCGGTCCGTACATCCTCCGGCTTCATGCCGGCGGCCTGATATTCATCCCGGACAATCTTTTTCACCGCCTCGGCGTCGATCTCTGTACTGGACTTCAGGGGGGTAAAATAGATGAGGCTGCGGTAAATGACCTCTTTGTCCACGATCTGGATGCGCGGCACAGTGTAGCTGCTGGCCCGGTTCTCAATGGTCAACCTGCTGAAAATGAGCTGTGTCGTGGAGGTGCCGATGTCGATGCCCACGCTGAGGATCACTTCATGCAAGGCGTTCACCCGCTTTCCCTTTCAATCGTTGTTCTTGAAAACAGACAGCCCGAATCCGCAGGGGCATACCTTCCCCTGTGCATCCGGGCTGCGTCGCTCCGTCTTTCCGGCCCGTGTTACGTCACACTGGCCGCGTCCACAATTTGATTTTTGAAATCAAAGGTCACATGGGTCCCGCCCGGTCCCGACTCCACGCTCAGGTTCCCCCGGAGCTTATCCTTCACCATGGTCTGGACGATGGACAGGCCCAGGCGGTCAGTGCGGACGTTCTCCACATCATAGCCGCTGCCGTCGTCGATGACCTCAATGCGGGAATACAGCTCCCCGCGGGTCACTACAATGCGGATCAGTCCGCTCTCCCGATCCTGAAAGGCGTACTGAAGGGAATTTTGCAGCAGCTCGTTGATGATAAGGGCCACCGAAGTGGCGATATCGGAATCTACCTCAAAGTCGTCCCCCTCCAGGGTGATGTTCACGTCGAAGTGGGGGCGGGCGAAGTAGCGGACGGTATTGTTTTTGATATTGAGGATGACCTCACCGATCTTGACCTGATCCACACCGCTCTGGGCCAACAACTCATGGGTCGTGGCAATGGAGAGGATGCGGTTCATGCTCTCGCCCAAAACCTTCCGGGTCTCCTCGTTGTCGGAGCGCCGGACCTGGAGCCGCAGCAGACTGGCGATGGTCTGGAGGTTGTTCTTGACCCGGTGATGCATCTCCTTGATGGCCACCGACTTGAGGATCAGGGCTTTCTCCTGTTCCTTTTTCCATGTGTTGTCCTGAATGACCACAGCAAAGGCCATGTCCTCACTCTCCAACTGAATGCGCTTGATGGAGAGGCTGTGCCGTCCCACCGTGGTTTCAATGACTGAGTAGCCCGACTGGTCGGCGTCATTCACCGGACCCACCAGACGAACGTTTTCATAAAGCTGTCCAAGCGGGTCTTCTATGTACCCCAGCTTCCGGTAGAGGTCCCGGGCCAGGGAATTTCGGAAGGCCACCACCCCCGTCCGGTCTACCATGACGAGGGCCTCATCAATACACTCGGTGAGCCAGTTGTTGCTGCCCACCATGTGGCTCAGGGCGTTTGCGATCTGCTCATAGCTCTGCTCGGAAAAATGGAGCCGCTCACTGACCTGCCGCTGTCCATCCACCCGCTGCTCCCGGATGAGCACGCCGATGACCCGGCTGCCGGCGGCATTTTTGATGGGCTCCACCGACTGGATCGTGCGGCCATTCTCCTGAGTGACCGCTTTCATCTGCTTGGTGGCCACCCCCAGCCGGAAGGTCCGCGCCACAGCGGGCTCGTTCTCCTTCCGGGCCAGCAGGCCCACCACGGTCTTTTTATAGGAAGACGGCACATAGGAGGGCTTGGCCTCTGCCACCACGATGGCGTCCCCATCCCAGGAGAGGCAGTCGATGAAGATATCGGCATCCTCCAGATTGGCTAGGGGCTGGAGCACAGCGCTCATACCCTGGATGGTGGCGATTTCCTCCTCTGTGAGATCTGTATATTTCCGACACAGGTCCCGGATGATGTCCATTTCTCATTGACCCCCGGACTTCATCAGGATGATCTCAGCCACCCGGCGCATAGACAGGTTCTTGGTCTGGCTGAGCTTGCGGATGTAATCGTAGGCGTCTTGCTCGTTCATGCCCTCCTGGGCCATGACCTGACCCTTGGCCTTTTCGATGATGCTGCGGTTCTCCAGCCGTTCGGACACCTTCTGCATGTCCTTGCGGAGCTTTTTCATATCCTTGCTGCGGGCCACCGCCAGCTCAATGCTGGGGATGAGGGACTTCTCATCAATGGGCTTGACCAGATAGCCTGCCACACCGATATCCTTGGCCTGATCCACGAACTCCCGCTCACTGTACGCTGTGAGCATCATCACCGTATCGGCCAGGCCCTCCTCATATACGATCTTCGCGGCGGACAGCCCGTCCAACAGGGGCATTTTGATGTCCATGAGCACCAAATCAGGCCGACACTGCTTACAGACTTCCACGGCGTCAAATCCGTCGGCGGCCTCGCCGACCACCTGATAGCCCTCCTCTGTCAGCAGCTCCTTCAGATCCATTCGGGTGATGGGCTCATCGTCGGCGATGACCACCCGGATCCCATCCTTGCACATCATCTTCTTCCTCCTTGCTCCGCCGGCGTCCGTCCGCCCGCTACAAGTACCCCAGGAACCTCAGCAGCTCGTCGACTCCCTCGCCGCTGACGCTGCTGGTCACGAACATCCGGTCAGCCCCTGCCATACGCAGGTACTTTTTTGCGCGTTCCACCTGCTCAGGCGACGCAATATCACATTTGGTCACCACGCCCACAGCGGGCTTGGCAAACTGGCTGTTGTAGGCCGGCGGGAACATGGTCCCGTCCTCCGTGGCATCCTGGACAAACACGATGACATCCGCATCTGTGGCGGTCACCATCAGGGCGCCCCGAAAATAGCGCCGTTCCAGGTACTCTCCCGGCGTATCGATCATAGTCTGGTTGATGACCTGGACCGTCTGGGTCTTGTGATAGGCCAGATCCTCGTGATTGATCCGCTGGCACAGGGTGGTCTTCCCCGCCGCCGAGCGCCCAATGAGGATGATCCGCTTCTTCCGCTCCTCCATAGACATCCGCCTCAGGTCTTGGTCATGGGAGCGGGGCTGTATCCCATCATGTCACACAGCACCTGCATCACGCTCCGGAGGGCGGCCTCCACTGCGGCCACATCTCCCGTGATGACCAGAGAGCCGTTGAACCGATCCACAAAGCCGATCTCCACCGCCGCAGCCTTGGTGGACACGTCCGCGGCGATCATGGCGGCCTCGCTGGGGGTAATGGTCATGATGCCGATGGCCCCCCGGGCGTCGATCAGGCCCAGTTTTCCATAGAGAGAGTAGTCCGGGCTGGCGATCACATGGCACAGCGTCACCTGCTTGCCGGGGACAAACTCCTGTATGATCCTTTTTTTCTCATCCAATTCGATCACTGTGCTCGCCATCCTTCCCTATCGGCGATGGGTTCGGATAAAAAAGCTCCCTAAGGATCAACCTTTTTCAGCATCAATCCCTGGGAGCTTCATCGCTCGGCTTTTGTACCCGTGTTTCCACTTCATTCCTGTGGCTCTTGGCACTAACGGCGCGCCTTCCGCCACTTTTACACAAAAGCATTCGAACTCGTTCCGACGCTTTTTGTATATTTTATCAGCCAATACCGGCCTTGTCAATGATTTTCTCATCATCCGGGGACATGCCCCCGGTCAGGCATAGCTCATATCGCCAGGCTCCCTCAGGGGAGCTTGCCCAGATAGGCTTTCCGGAATATCTGGAGAATATCCTCCTTGGTGCAGGCTCTGGGGTTGGTGGCGGTGCAGCGGTCAGCCAGAGCGGCCTCCGCCATGGCGTCCAGCTCAGCCTCAAACTCCTCTTTGTTCACCCCGGCAGCCTGGATGCTGGAGGGGATCTTGAACTGCTCCACATATTTCCGGGCGGTGCGGATCAGGTTCAGGGCGCTCTGGCGGACGCTGGAACTCTCCAGGCCCAGGAGGCGGGCGATCTTGGCGTACCGTTTGGCCACCGGCGTCAGGCTCTCCGAGCACCCGGCGTTGAAGCTCATCACATAGGGGAGCAGGATGCCGTTGGCCCGGCCATGGGGGATGTGGAACCGGGCGCCCAGGGCGTGGGCCATACCGTGGTTGAGACCCAGGCCGGAGTTGGAGAAGGCCACGCCGGCCAGGCAGGAGGCGTTGTGCATGCCCTGCCGGGCCTCCATATTATCGGGCTCCCGATAGGCGGTGAGCAGGTGCTTGCGCACCAGCTTGATGGACTTCTCCGCCGCCGCGTCGGAGAAATCGTTGGCGGCGGTGGACACCAGGGCCTCCACCGCGTGGGTGAAGACGTCAATGCCGGTATCGGCGGTGACGGAGGGGGGCACGCTGGCGGTGAGCACCGCGTCCAGAATGGCTGTGTCAGGCAGGAGACTGTCCTCCACCAGAGGATACTTGACCTCCTTCTCCGGGTCGGTGATGACGGCGAAGCGGCTCACCTCGGAGCCGGTGCCGCTGGTGGTGGGGACCGCGATGAACTGGCAGTCCCGCATATCGCAGGCCCTGGCCGCGAAAAAGACAATGGCCTTGGCCGCGTCGATGGGGGAGCCGCCGCCGAAGGCGATGACGGCATCGGGCTTAAAGTCCAGAATGGTCTCCACGCCCTTTGTGACGGTGGCGATGTCCGGGTCGGCCTTCACCTGATCGAAGATCCGGTATTCCGCCCCCACCTGATCCAGCTTGTCGGTGATATAACTCACCTTGCCGCTGGAGGCCATAAAGCCATCCGTGACGATGAAGACCTTATGCAGTCCGGGGGCAATGGTCTCCAGGCCGCCGCCCATCATGATCCTGGTCCGTACGCTGAAGGAGTTCATAGTTTTTCTCGCTCCCTTCCACTGTTCCGGCATCCGGCCGGACTGAAAATAAAAGGCGCCCTGAACGCAGAATGGCCTTCCCGTTCAGGACGCTCCCTCGCATCCATAAAAACTGTAACCCATTTTTCATCTGCTGCCTCGCAGACGGACCCAGTTACAGCATAAATTGTACGACGAAGATGACTTTTTGTCAAGTTTTTTCTCCCAAGCCTCTTTTTCTTTTGTGGCATGTGCAAAAAACGATTTGACAAGGGTGGAAAAGACTGCGATAATATAGCGTGTCAAAGCAGGTGCGCGAAGGCCGTCCAGCCGGCCTTCGGCCAGAAACAGGACCGGCCTTGCCCCCTTGATCGGGTCGCAGGGTTTGGTTTTTGTCCTCTTTTCCCCAAATTCGCATCGTTCAAAGGAGTGTATCCATGGAGATCAGGTTCGTTCTTCCCTCCGAACGGGACCAGCTCGCCCGCAATGTGGTGAGCGCCTTCCCGTCCAAGACCCCAGCGTCTTTGCTTCGGAACATGGAAAGCGAGCTGTACCAGCCGGACGAGGGACGCTACCTCGGCTGTTTTGACGATGATGGGACCCTGGTGGGTTCCATTCTGATGATGGATTTCACCCTCAACGTCAGAGGTGTGATGATGCCCATGGGGGCGGCGGCCTATGTGTCCACCAACTTCCTGCGGAAGAAGGAGCACACGGCTATGACCATGCTCCGCGTTCTCATGGGGTATTACCAGAAACTAGGTACAGCCATCGGCTGTCTGCACCCCTTCATGCCCTCTTTCTATCGAAAGATGGGCTACGGGTACTGCAACGAGAGCATCCTTTACCAACCAAAACCCGGCATGATCCGTTCCTTCGGGGACAAGTCCGGTCTCTCCTTCGCCGGCCCCGGCGACCAGGAGGAGATCCTGGCCTTTTACCGCGCCTGGGCCGAGAGGACCAACGGCGCCACGGTCCACCACTACATGGACCCCCACCGCATCTTCGACATGCCCTATGTGGTCGTCTGCCGCCGGGAGGGCCGGATCACCGGTTACCTCACCTTTGAGTTTGTAGACGTGGACCACTACACGGACATGTACCACGACCTGATGGTCCGGGAGATGATTTACGAAGACGTGGACACCCTCAAGCAGTTCATGACCTTCTTCGCCTCCCAGACAGATCAGATCGAGCGGGTGCGCATCCTCTCCCCCGACGAGTACCTTCACGTCATGTTCAAAAACCCCGACACCGGCGAGAACCGGGCCCATGACGGCTGCATCCACGAAATTGGCCGCAAGACCATGGGCTACATGGTCCGCATCTTTGACGTGAAGCAGTACTTCGCCGTGCAGACCCACTGCGAGTCGCCGGTCTCCCGGCCCTTCACCCTGGCCCTTCAGGTCCGGGACACCTTCCTCTCCCACAACAACGGCACCTTCCTCCTGAAGGTGGAGGGGGACCGGGTGGCCCTGGTGGACGAGGGGACGGCGGACGTCACCCTCTCCGCCCCCATCGCCGACCTCTCCTCCCTGGTGATGGGCGCCATCCCGCTGAAGGAATTTCTGGCCTACGACCGCATGCAGCTCACCGACCCCAGCTATGCCGACGACATCCAGAAGGCCATCAGCTGGAGCGTCAAACCCAAGAACTACACGTATTTCTGAGCCGGAGGTGTGTCCATGAACGTGCGCATCACCAAGGCGGACGAGAGCTGCCTGGGGGCCTGCCATGAGGTCTTTCTGGACAGTCCCCTCTACGACCGCTACTTCTCCCAGGAGGGGCGGCTGGACAAACAGCTCTCCACCGCCATCAGCCGGGGCGAGCTGTGGGTGGCCCTCACCAACCAGGACGAGGTGGCCGGGTGCATGTGGGTGGAGCCTGACGGCTTCTTCGGCGCCTTCCCCTACCTGTCCCTGCTGGGCGTGAAGAAGTCCTTCCGGGGCATGGGGATCGGCCATGTGCTGCTGGAGACCTTCATCGGCGTCTCCCGCTCCCTGGGCTACAAGAAGTGCTCCCTGCTGGTGAGTCACTTCAACCCCAGGGCCAAGAACCTCTACCAGTCCCTGGGCTTCAAAAAGGTGGGCTATGTGCCCGACTGCATTCTCCCCGGCATCCATGAGAACATCATGGTCAAGGACCTGTAAACGCAAAAAGTCCCGGCTCCACGGAGCCGGGACTTTTTATTTCCTCTCCTGTTTTTCCGACCCAGCAGTCAGCCGTACAGCCCGCTGGTATTTGGACTCGGCGGCAGGGCGCAGCTCGGGAAGGCGCAGGACGGAGACCGCCCGCTCCAAATCGGCCTGGGCGCCGGACAGGACCTCCAGCTCCACCTGCCGCTCCCGTTGGGTCCGGCCAGTGTCCGGGTCCCGGTAGGTCACATCGTCAAAGGCCAGCTCGAACCGCCCGCCCCCCGTCCGGGAGACCTCGTAGGTCCGGCGGCGGTTGACCACCACCGCCGTGGGGAGCAGCCGCTCCAGGTCCACCCCCGGCAGATTGTCCCGCAGAAAGGGCATGGGCTCGGCCTCCCGGCCCAGGACCAGCTCCTCCTCCCGCCGGAGGAACCTCCCCTCCCCGCTGCGGAGCATAGCCTTGACGCAGAGGAGGTTCTTTTTCCCCTTCTCCCGTAGGCGCAGGGAGCCGCCCCCCTTGAGGATATCCCCCTCCGGGGTATCGAAATAGGTGTCCCGCTGGGGCTTTTCCTCCAGGAAGGTCACTTGGTAGCCCGCCCGGCTCAGCCGGGAGAGCAGCTGGGTCTGGACCGCCCAGGGCCGCGGGGAATCCACCACATATTTCTGCTCCAGCTCGGCGCCCATGCGCTCACCTCGTCAAAAACGCGGCCAGGGCCACATTATATTCCGGCAGGCCGTCCTTGGCCCACAGCAGCTCCAGCCCCAGCTGATCCCTGGCCAGGCCCGTGAGGTCGAAGCCGAAGGCGGAAAAGGAGTACCGCAGCCGCTCCGGACGCCGGCAGACCCGGCCCATCACCCGGCTGCACTTCTCACACTGTTCACAGCGGCCCGCCGCCACCGTATAGGAGCCGGGCACCATCTGTTCCAGATTGAGCAGCACCTCCAGCAGGGCCTTTTTCACCACGCCGTAGCTGGCGCTGCGGACCGCATCCGCCGCCTTGGGCGAGGCGAGGGCGGCTGCGCGCTGTTCGTCGCCGTAGAGCACCTTCACCCCGATGAGATGGACGGTGCGGTACTCCCCCAGAAGCTCCGCCGCCGCCGGGACCTCCGGCGGACAGGACCAGTTCATATTGTGGTCCGGGCAGTGGAGGCAGGCATCCCGGAACAGATCCGGAAAGCAGTAGTGGTCCAGCCACTCCTGCACCGGCATGGACTTCACCCGCACCTCTGTGGTATACATGTCCTCACGTCCTCTCTGTGCCCGCCCCGATTGGGGATGGTCTTTTTACCATCATAGCATCTCCCGGTCTTCTTGGCAAGGGAAAGAAATTTTGCTTCCTTTTTCCGTTTGGACCGATGGGGTTCCACTCCATCATTTTCACCAGATCCCATGCGCAGCCGATACGCAAGGCCCAAAAGGGCCAAAGGCAGCTTCGGCCTCTCTTCATGCGTTGAAAGAAGCACGAAAGTATTGTAAAATAAGTCAAATACAGAATTTCAATTTTTCTGGCAAGCCAATCATAGCAAACATAGACATTGGTGAAAGAGGTGATTATGATGAGCAGTCAAGAGAAAATAGCACTTTTATTTATACATGGTATTCTTGGAACCACAAGTCATTTTGAGCCTTTTTTATCGTTTGTTCCTCCAAATTGGGAAATATGCAATTTATCATTAAAAGGTCATGGAGGAAGTGTAAAGGATTTTTCGCAAGCTTCCATGGCTGAATGGAAACAGCAAGTAAAGAATGCCCTTGAAAAACTATTGGATACCAATTCCAAAGTCATTATTGTCGCTCATTCTATGGGAACACTGTTTGCGATACAGGAAGCGATAGAAAAACCGGTAGATGAACTATTCCTTCTAAATGTTCCGTTAAAAGTACGAGTTACTTTCCGTTTATTTAGAACATCATGGCGCGTCTTTACAGGAAATATGAAACCTGATGATAAGTGGTCTATTGCAGCACAAAATGCGTATGGCATAGAAA
>NZ_JAPFEA010000123.1 GCF_026169115.1 Intestinimonas sp.
ATGTTTAAAACATACCCCCGCCACCCTATGATTTTCCCATGTTATCACTGTCCCACCATACCCACAACCCAGGCCCTGTGAAAACCTTTGGCCCCCAACCCCCTCCCATCCCTAATGAGATGGCCACGCGGCGGGGGCTTCCCCCCGCCGCGAACCGCTCATCCGGCTTTGATATTATCGTTGAAATGGAGACATACGCCAATGCCTACGAAATACACCAAAAAAGAGCTGGAGCAACAGATCATCGGCAAACTTCGCCGGAATTTCGGCCGTGAGGTCGAGGAGGCGACCCCCGTCCACATGTTCCGGGCCTGTGCCCTGGTGCTGCGGGACATCATGTCCGCCAATGAGCTGGCCACTCAGAGCCAGATCCGGGACGCCCACGCCCGTCAGGTCCACTACCTGTCCCTGGAGTTCCTCATGGGCCGTTCCCTGGAGAAGAACGCCTACAACCTGGGCGTCCTGCCCCAGTTGAAGGAGGCGGTGGAGGACCTGGGCTTTTCTGCTCCCGACCTCTTTGAGGTGGAGCCCGACGCCGGTCTGGGCAACGGCGGCCTGGGCCGTCTGGCCGCCTGCTATCTGGAGGCCATGACCACCCTGGAGATCCCCGCCACCGGCTACTCCATCTGCTATGAGCTGGGTCTTTTCAAGCAGAAGATCGTGGACGGCCAGCAGGTGGAACTGCCCGACAACTGGCTGGAGATCTCTGACTGCTGGCTCATCCCCAAGATGGACGAGACCGAGAAGGTCCACTTCGGCGGCACCGTGAAGGACGTGTGGGGCCCCAACGGCAGCCACTCCGTGGTTTACGAGGGGGGCAACGACGTTCTGGCCGTCCCCAAGGACATGGAGATCGCCGGCTACGGCACCAACCATGTCAACGTCCTCCGTCTGTGGGACGCCAAGAGCCCCATCCCCCTGGACATGTCCCTCTTCTCCCGGGGCGAGTACCTGAAGGCCATGGAGCAAAAGGCCATGGCCGAGTCCATCGCCAAGGTCCTCTACCCCGAGGACAACCACTACGAGGGCAAGTCCCTCCGGCTCAAGCAGCAGTATTTCTTCGTCTCCGCCACCGTGCAGCACATCTGCCGGCAGCACAAGGCCGAGTACGGCACCCTGCGCAACTTCCACCAGAAGCATGTCATCCAGATCAACGACACCCATCCCACCCTGGTCATCCCCGAGCTCATGCGCATCCTCCTGGACGAGGAGGGCTACGGCTGGGATGAGGCATGGCACATCGTCACCAACACGGTGGCCTACACCAACCACACCATCATGGTGGAGGCCCTGGAGCGGTGGCCCCAGCAGCTGGTGGAGAGCCTGCTGCCCCGGATCTGGCAGATCCTGGTGGAGATCAGCAACCGCTACCAGGCCCTGCTCAACGACTATTTCCACGGCGACCAGGCCAAGGTCCGGGATCAGGCCATCATCTGGGGCGGCGAGATCCGCATGGCCAACCTGTGCGTGTGCGCCTGCTTCGCCGTCAACGGCGTCTCCGCCCTCCACTCCGACATCCTCAAGCGGGAGACCTTCCACGACGTGTATGTCCGCACCCCGGAGAAGTTCAAGAATGTGACCAACGGCATCGACCACCGCCGCTGGCTCAGCGAGATCAATCCCAAGCTGGACGCCCTCATCCAGGACTGCGGCGGCAAGGGCTACCAGCTCCACCCCGAGCAGCTGGAGTGCCTGCTCAAGCACCAGGACGATTCCTCTGTGCTGGAGCGTCTGGCCGCCATCAAGGCCGAGAACAAGCGGAACTTCGCCGCCCATGTGGCCCGGGAGTCCGGCGTGGTGCTCAACACCGACGCCATCTTCGACGTCCAGGTCAAGCGTCTCCACGAGTACAAGCGCCAGCTCCTGAACGTCATGCACATCATCTACCTCTACCAGCAGATCAAGAACAACGCCCACTTTGACTTCACCCCCCGGACCTACCTCTTCGGCGCCAAGGCCGCCCCCGGCTACTCCGTGGCCAAGGACATCATCCACCTCATCAACTCCCTGTCCCAGGCCATCAACAGCGACCCCGCCTGCAAGGACCGGCTCCAGGTGGTCTTCCTGGAGAACTACCGGGTGAGTCTGGCCGAGAAGCTCATGCCCGCCAGCGAGCTCTCCGAGCAGATCTCCACCGCCGGCAAGGAGGCCAGCGGCACCGGCAACATGAAGTTCATGATGAACGGCGCCCTCACCATCGGCACCCTGGACGGGGCCAACGTGGAGATGCACCAGCAGGTGGGCGACGAGAACATCTTCCTCTTCGGTCTCAAGGCCCACGAGGTCACCGAGATGAAGAACAACGGCTACCGCGCCTATGAGTACTATATGCGGGACAATCTGCTCAAGGCCGTGCTGGACCAGATCACCCACGGCTTCGGCGACGGGGCCAGCTACTCCGACATCGCCAACCGCCTCCTCTTTGGCGCCAACGGCGGCCCTGCCGACGAGTATATGCTCCTGGCCGACTTCCAGAGCTACCGGGAGGCCCACGAGCGGGCTGGCCGGACCTATCTGGACCCCAAGCAGTGGAACAAGATGGCCCTGGTCAACATCGCCAAGTCCGGCATCTTTGCCGCCGACCGTTCCATCCGGGACTACGCCCGGGACATCTGGAAGGTGCCCGCCAAGCAGGGCTGAGCATGCTCAGATGAACACAACAAAAAAGCGTGTGGACCGATGGTCCACACGCTTTTTTATTTCTCCCGCCCCTCCGCCAGGGTCCGGAAGAGCCCCTGGGGCAGCTCGAAGACCAGCAGGATACCCAGCACGATGGCCACCGCGGCCTTCAGGGTGGAAAAGCCCTTCTGGGCCGCCAGGGCCACCTGGTCGGTGACCACATAATAGGCCGTCCAGTAGATGCCGGCCCCAGGCACCAGCGGAAAGATACCTGGGATGAGGAAGAGGGTCACCGGGCACCGGCGGCGCACCGCCGAGTACCGGGAGCAGAACACCACCAGGGCGGTGGCGTCAAAGATGGAGACCACCGTCCCCAGTCCCAGCCGGTCCAGGGACAGCCAGCACAGCCACCCCAGGCCGCCGATGACGCCGCAGCGGAGGTAACAGCTGGGGGGCACGCTGAAAAGGAGGGCAAAGGCGGCGGTCCCCACCGCCGCCGAGAGCACCTGAACGATCCATTCCCACATAGCCATCCCTCCTTTACAGCCCGGTGAGGGCGTGGCGGGCGGCCATGACGGCACCCACCCCGAAGGCGATGCAGAAGGTGACCAGCAGCACGTCCAGCAGCCGCACCGACCCGGCGATGTAGTCCTCGTCGGCGATGTCCCGGATGCCGTTGGTGAAGGCCACTCCGGGCACCAGGGGGATGATGGAGCCAATAATCATCATGTCCAGATGGTGGCCCAGCCCAACCCTGTGGAGCAGGACGGCGGCCAGCGTCACCAGGGCCCCGCCGGTGATATTGGTGGCGATCTTGGAGAGCCGCCCCTTCACCACGAAGAGGAGGTAGAGGTAGAGGAGCAGCCCCACAGCGGCAGCGGCCAGAGCGTCGGCCCAGTCCCCGCCGAAGAGGATGCAGAAGCAGCCGCTGCCCACCCCCGAAGCCAGGACCTGGAGCCAGGCGGGCAGTCGGGGCATGGTCCGGATGGCCTCCAGCCGCTCCATGGCCGCCTCCGGGGTGTGGAGCCCCTGTTCGATCTCCCGGGAGAGCTGATTGACGGCGCTCACCCGGTCCAGCCGGGCTCCCACCAGGGGGATGTGCTTGACCCGGGCGAAGGTCTTTCTCCCCTCTCCCTCGGAGGTGAGGAAGATACCGCTGCTGAGGACGAAGGCTTCCGCCTCCTCCGCGCCGTAGGCCGCCGCAATGCGGTAGATGGTGTCCTCCACCCGGAAAATCTCGGCGCCGCTCTCCAGCAGGATCTCCCCCGCCAGGGCGGCGGCATCCAGGGCCAGGCGGTCGTCTCGCTCCATACGATTCTTCCTCCCTTATGTGGAAAAACCGGAGACGCTTGGGGCGTCTCCGGTTTCAGCTGTCAAAAATACGATATGCTGGAGGGTAGGCAAAAGCCTCGCAGAGTTCCGCCGTCCGCAGACGGCGGAATCAAGTGCAGTTTGTTTTTTCCGGCGACATGCGCGTCGGAAAAAACGCCGCTCAGGCCGCAAACGTGCGAGCGCAGCGAGTGCGATGCAGCGGCCTGCATCCCCTTCGAGCACGTGCCGGCACGTGCGAGAGTCAAAGGGGCTTGAACATGGCCTTGTCCATGCCGCACAGGGGGCAGGTCCACAGCTTGGGCACATCCTCAAAGGAGGTGCCGGGGGCCACGCCCCGGTCCGGGTCGCCGGCGGCGGGGTCGTAGATATAGCCGCACAGCTTGCAGATGTACTTCTGACTCTTGGCGGGGGCGGCGGGAGCGGGGTCCTTCACCAGGGCGGCCACGGAGCGGGCCCAGTCGGCCATGGCGTCCAGGTCGGCCTCGGTGGGGGTGAAGCAGACCTTGAAGGGGGCCTCGGGCAGGGTGAACTTGAGCTGCCGGAGCTGCTCGTGGACCATGCCGGCGGCCTCACCGGTCCAGCCGAAGGAGCCGAAAGCGCCGGCGGCCCGGCCCCGGGTGTTGATGGCGTCCACGGCGTGGACAGCGCCCCAGATGGCCTCGGGGGCGGAGCGGTTGATGGTGGGGGCGCCGAAGAGGACGATGTCGCAGCCGTTCACCAGGGCGGCCACATCGGCGCCCTGGGGGTCCACCAGGTCCACAGCGGTGACCTGGCAGCCGTCGTCGGTCAGCGCCTTGGCGGCGGCCTGGGCCAGGGCGGCGGTGCAGCCGTAGGCGGAGCAGTAGAGGACGGCTGCCGTCTTCACGGTGGGCCGGGGGGCGGGGGTGGCCCACTGGCGGTAGCAGTCCTTCACCTGGTCCAGCGTGGCGGCGGTGAGGCAGGGGCCGTGGCTGGTGCATACCAGCTCAGCTCCGGCGGGCATCTTTTCCAGGCCGTCCAGCACGGCGGGCTTGAAGGGCCCGAAAATGCAGTTGAAGTAGTTGCGCAGCTCTTCCTCGTAGGCCCGGCGGTAGACGGCGTGGATGCCGGTGTCCATCATGGAGGGTTCACAGAAGTGGGCCCCCAGGAAGTCGCAGGTAAAGAGGGTCTTGTCCGCCTCGTCCCAGGTGAACATGGAGTCGGGCCAGTGGAGCAGAGGGGCGGAGAGGAAGGTGAGGGTCTTGCCGCCCAGGTCCAGTGTGTCTCCGTCCTTCACCACCCGGCAGGGGAAGTCCTCGTTGGCGATGCAGCTCAGGAACTTCTTGGCCGAGGCGGAGCAGAGCACCGTCAGCCCGGGGCAGCGTTCCAGCAGGGCCCTGACGCCGCCGGAGTGGTCGGGCTCGGTGTGGTTCATGATGAGGTAGTCCACCTTCTCGATGGGCATGACCTCCTCCACATTCCGCACCAGCTCGTCGAAGTAGTCCTTGTGGACGGCCTCGATGAGGGCGGTCTTCTCCCCGCCGGTGACCAGGTAGGCGTTGTAAGAGGTGCCGTACTTGGACTCCATGACGATGTCGAATACCCGCAGGGCGGGGTTCTGAATGCCCACAGACCAGATGTTTTCCCGGAGCTTGATCGCGCTCATATTGATGTCCTTCCTTTCCGGGCGGGACCCTGCCCGCCCTGCAAATCCTTGTAATCTTCTCGGGATTTAGTATAGCTTTCCTGACCGCCGCTGTCAACCGTCATCCCGCCGCAAAACCACCAAAAAGCACGCTGAAACGCCCCGTTTCCCGCCGCCTCTTGACGGTTTTCTCCGGGGGCGGTAGAATATTGTTTGCCTGTGGACCGGCGGGGCCGTTCTCCGCCATGACCCACACGATTTCAGCCATGAGAAGGAGCGCGGGAGCACATGATCTATCTGGACAATGCGGCCACCACCAGGGTCTGCCCGGAGGCGGCCCAGGCCGCCCTGACCGCCATGACGGAGGGCTTTGGGAATCCCTCCTCCCGGTACGCCCACGGAGCGGCGGCGGCGGAGCGGCTCCGGGCAGACCGGGCCGCAGTGGCGGCGGCGGTGGGCTGTCTGCCGGAGGAGCTCTTCTTCACCTCCTGCGGCACCGAGGGGGACAACTGGGCCGTCCGGGCCGCCGTGGAGCACGGCAGGCGGAAGGGTCGCCACATCATCACCACCGCCATCGAGCACACCGCCGTACTGGAGCCCATCCGGGCCCTGGCCGGCGAGGGCTGTGAGGTGACCTACCTGCGCCCTGACCGCCATGGCCACATCTCGGTGGACGACCTGGCCGCCGCCCTGCGGCCGGACACGGTGCTGGTGTCCATGATGCTGGTCAACAATGAGCTGGGAACCCTCCTCCCTGTCCGGGAGGCGGCGGCGGCCATCCGTGCCGCCGGCTCCCCCGCCCTCCTCCACACCGACGCCGTCCAGGCTTTTTTGAAGGTCCCCTTCACCCCCAGGGACCTGGGGGTGGACCTGCTGACCATCAGCGGCCACAAGGTCCGGGCCCCCAAGGGCATCGGCGCCCTCTACATCCGTAAGGGTCTCAAGCTCAAGCCCCTGCTGCTGGGGGGCGGCCAGGAGAGCGGCCTGCGTCCCGGCACCGAGCCCACCGCCCAGATCGCCGCCCTGGCCACCGCCTGCAACGCCTGGCTGCCCCACCGGGAAGCCTATACAGACCGTATGGTTCAGGTCAAAAATCACTTTTTGGATTCCTTTTCCGCCGCCCTTCCCCAGGGCGTGGTGGTGAGTCCCGGGGACGCCCCCCACATCTGCGCCGTCTCTCTGCCGGGCTACCCCAGCGAAATGCTGGTGCGGGAGCTCAGTGACCGGGGCATCTGCGTCTCCTCCGGCTCGGCCTGCCACCGGGGCAAGCCCAGCCATGTCTTTGCCGCCACTGGCCGGCCCAAGGGGGAGCTGCTGGGGGTGCTGCGGGTGTCCTTCTCCCCGGAGAGCACGGCGGAGGAGTGTGACGCGCTGGTGGAGGCCCTGACGGAGATCTGCTCCGCCCGGGTCTCCGCCCGGTGACGCCCATGCTGGCCCATATGAGGCAGGGCAGGGCCTTTTACCGGGACGTGGTGACCCTGGCCCTGCCCATCGTGGCCCAAAACCTCATCACCACCTCCCTGGGTCTGGTGGACACCTTTATGGTGGGGGCCCTGGGAGAGGCCCCCCTGGCGGCGGTGACCCTGGCCAACATCCCTGTCTTTGTCATTCAGCTGGTCATCTTCGGCCTTCAAAGCGGCTCCTCCGTCCTCATCAGCCAGTACTGGGGCAAGGGGGACACCGACAGCATCAGCCGGGTCATCGGCGTGGGCTGCTATGTGGCCGGGGCCATCTCGGTCCTCTTTGCCCTGGCCATGTGCGCCTTCCCCCGGCAGCTCATGGGCCTGCTCACCAACGACCCGGCCCTGGCCGCCCTGGCCGCCCAGTACGCCCGCATCGTGGGGCCGTCCTACATCCTCAACAGCATCACCGGCGTCTATGTGGGGGCCCACCGCAGCATGGAGCACCCCCGGCTGGGCCTGGTCATCTTCTCCATCTCCATGTGTACCAACACCCTCCTCAACTGGGTGCTCATCTTCGGCAACCTGGGCGCCCCCCGGCTGGAGGTCGTCGGCGCCGCTGCGGCCACCCTGCTCTCCCGCGTGGTGGAGTTTCTGGTCATGGCGGTGTACGCCCTCACCAACCGCCGCTTCCGTCTGCGGCCCGGCCTGGTCCTCCGCCCCGGAACCGAGCTGCTGTGGCGCTTTTTCCGCTATTCCGGCCCGGTGGTGGCCAACGAGACCCTCTGGGGCCTGGGCACCTCCCTCTATAAGGTCGTCATGGGCCACATGGAGGGGAGCACCGAGATCCTGGCCGCCCGGGCTCTGGCCGGCAACATCGAGGACATCTGTACCGTGGCCGTCTTCGCCATCAGCGGCACCACCGCCATCATCGTGGGCCGGGAGATCGGCGCGGGCCGGGGCAAGGATTCGGTCTATCAGGTGGGGGCCGCCATGGACACCCTGGCCCTCCTGTGTGGCGGCGTGGTCGGTCTGCTGCTGTGTGCAGCCGCCTGGTGGGTGCTGCCCTGGGCGGTCTATCCCATCTTCCACCTCTCCCCCTCCGCCGCCGGGACGGCCACCATGATGCTCACCTTTACCGGCGTTTTTCTGGCCCTCCGGGCCTTCAACAGCAACAACACCGTGGGGGTCCTCCGGGGCGGCGGCGACGTCCGTGCCGCCATGCGCATTGATATCCTCCCCCTCTGGTGCGTGGCCCTGCCCCTGGCCGCCCTCTTCGGTCTGGTTCTGGAATGGGGGATTTTCTGGGTCTATGTGGGGATCACCATGGAGCAGGTTACCAAGTTCGGCGCCGGCCTGCGCCGGTTCCGCTCCCGAATCTGGATCAACGACATCACCCGGGCCTGAGGGTTCAGTTCCGCTTGAAAAAAGCCCACCAAACTGCTATCATATAAAGAGCAGCCCGGTCCATATGACCGGGCAGAGCCAAGAGGGGCCACGTCCCGGAAAGGAATATGCGCATGAATCAAGCCGATCTGCTCACCCGCTTCCACCTGGACGCGGAGGACGCCGTCCTCCTCATCATCGACGTCCAGACCAAGCTCATGGCCGCCATGGAGGAGACCCCCCGGGTCTTCCGGAACACCGGCATCCTGCTCACCGCCGCCAAGGCGCTGGACATCCCCGTGGTGGTCACCGAACAGTACCCCAAGGGCCTGGGGCCCACGGCCCCCGAGGTGGCCGGTCTGCTGCCCCCGGAGGTCCGCATGCTGGAAAAGTCCTCCTTTGACGCCGCCCGGGACGGTCTTCTCCCGGTGCTGGAGGGGCTGGGCCGCCGCAGCGTCATGGTCTGCGGCACCGAGACCCACGTTTGCGTCTACCAGACGGTCCGCAGCCTGTTGGAGCAGGATTACCGGGTCTTCCCCATCGGGGACGCCATCTGCTCCCGGACCCCCTGGAACTACCAGAGCGGGCTCGCCCTGATGGACCGGATGGGCGCCTGTGTCCTCACCGCCGAGGGCGCTGCCTTCGACCTCCTGAAGGTCTCCGGCACCCCCGCCTTCAAGACCGTCTCCGCCGCACTGAAATGACCGGCAGGGCGGGCCCGGACGGTGCGTCCCCAGAGCCCGCCCGCCGTCTGTTTTCCGCCCTGCAAAATTTTTCTCTCTTTTTTGCGTACAGCCCTTGACACTTGTCCAGAGGTGTGGTATTATAATCTACGCTGTCTGGACGATTAGCTCAGCTGGTATGAGCATCCGCTTGACGTGCGGGAGGTCACAGGTTCAAGTCCTGTATCGTCCACCAGAAAAGCCGCTGTTTTCTTTCGAAAACAGCGGCTTTTTGATTTTTGCGGCGCTTGGATGCCAGAGACCGCCGCTGACCACAGGAAAAGCCACGGACAGAGAAAAAGGCCGCCCTTCGGGACTTGCTCCCGAGGGGCGGCCTTTTTTGTTTTTCAGCCCGCCTTTCTCCCGGCGCGCTTGGGCAGGCCAGCGGCAGAAAACTTCATGGGCACATGGCCAATTTTGCTATGCTTTTGCATCGCAAAAATCAAATGAGAAAATAGAGGGGATGGATCCACGACGACAAAAAGGGGGAAATTGTTTTGGCGGAACAGGTTTACGGATACATCCGGGTCAGCGCAAGGGACCAGAATGAGGACCGTCAGCGGATCGCCCTGGGCGAGGCGGCGGTCCCGGAGAGGAACATCTACATAGACAGGCGCTCCGGCAAGGATTTTGAGCGGCCGGAGTACAAAAAGCTCCTGCGGAAATTAAAAAAAGACGATCTCCTCTATATCAAGAGCATTGACCGTCTGGGGCGCAACTATGCCGAGATCCTGGAGCAGTGGCGGGTCCTGACCAAAGAAAAGGGGGTGGACATCGTGGTGCTGGATATGCCTCTGCTGGACACCCGTCGGGGCAGGGACCTGATGGGGACCTTCCTCTCCGACATTGTCCTGCAGGTGCTGTCCTTTGTGGCCGAAAACGAGCGCGACAATATCCGCCAGCGGCAGGCCGAGGGCATAGCGGCGGCAAAGGCGCGGGGCGTGCGGTTCGGGCGGCCCCCGAAACCGCTGCCGGAGAATTACCACAGCGTCTACCAAAAATGGAAGCAGGGGGAGCTTACCGGAACGGCGGCGGCAGGCGCGTGCGGGATCCCCCTTTCCACCTTTCGCTACTGGGCGCAGGTGTATGAAAAAGGCACATAATTCCAGGCGGACGGCTTTGTAAAAAGGTCTACTTTTTTGCGCCTTGAGATTTTGGAAAAAGTTTTTGTGGAAAGGCTTATTTTCGGCTGGATCGGGACGATAAACGTAATGTGAGAGTGACGCGGACGGACTTACAAAAAAGTAGGCTTTTTTGTAAGCAGGCAAAAGCCGTCTTGCAGAAGTGCGTGGACAGGAGTGTGAGCGGAGATGCCGGGAAGGCCCAAGGAGCGTGGCGTGCAAAGCGGACGCTCAAGCTGGCACACCGTGTTCAAGGTCCCCGTCTATCCCACGCCGGAGCAGGCGGAGCTGATGGAGAAGACCTTCGGATGCTGCCGCTACCTCTGGAACCACATGCTCTCCGACGTCCAGGAGTTCTACGCAGCCACCGACGTCCATTACCTCCCTACCCCGGCGCGGTATAAAAAGGGGGCCCCATTCCTCAAGGAAGTGGACAGCCAGGCCCTCTGCGCCGTACATCAGAGCCTGCGCAAAGCCTACCTGGACTTCTTCCGAAATCCGAAGGTGTTCCAGTACCCCAAGCCCAAGACCAAGAAGGCCCGCAAGGAGTCCTTTACCGTTTACAGCCGCCCCTATCACACCGGCCCCTCCATCCGTCTCACCGACGCCGGGCTGCAAATGCCCAAGCTGGGGCTGCTTCGGGTCAGGCTGTATCGCAAGCCGCTGCATTGGTGGTCGCTGCGGTCCGTGACCATCACCAAGACGAAGACCGGGAAGTATTTCTGTTCCATCACCTTCGGATATGAGACGAAGACCCCGGAGCCCGTCTCCCCCACCCCAGAGCGGACGGTGGGCCTCAACTACTCCATGGCCCGCTTCTACGTGGACAGCAATGGGGACAGCCCGGAGCTCCCGCCCCAGATGGCAGCCGCCAGGGAAAAGCTGGCCCGGATGCAGAGCCGGCTGTCCCGGATGCAGCGGGGCTCCAAAAATTACGAAGCGCAGCTCCAGAGGGTCCGTCTCCAGTATGAGCACATCGCCAACCAGCGCCGGGACTTCGCGCACCAGCAGAGCAGGCGGATAGCCAACGCCTGGGACGCCGTATGTGTGCGGAGTGCGGACCTGAACGCGATGGCCCGGCAGCTCCAAGGCGGAAACGTGCTGGATGCCGGTTTCGGCATGTTCCGGACGTTCCTGCGCTACAAGCTGGAGCGGCAGGGCAAGCAGTACATCGACGTGGACCCCTACGCGCCCGCCGCCAAGACCTGCCACGCCTGCGGCGGCGTGAACGGCCAGCTGCCGCCCCGGGCCAGGACCTGGGTGTGCCCCCACTGCGGGGCGCAGCTCATCCGCGACGAGAACACTGCCCGGAACATCCGGGACCTCGGCCTTGCAGATCTTTCCCGGCGCTCAGGGGCCGCCTGAGCCCTCCAAACCTCCCCGCTATGCCGGTCGGGACGCCGGTGAAGGCCCATGCGCGCGGCGGAGTGGCCCTCTGATGTTCCCAACTGGCGGCGTTGCGGGAGTGGAACCCCCCGCAGGGCCAGCGGGGACCCGGGGCGCCGCCCCCGACGCCCCCCCGGCGGAGCCGTCACCCCCCGCGCGCCCAGCGTACAGAGGAGAG
>NZ_JAPFEA010000077.1 GCF_026169115.1 Intestinimonas sp.
ACAGCATGACTTTGATTTCCGGCAGCAGCCCCTGAACCTGTGTGTAATTTCGTTTCCGCATAACGATACCCCCTGATGTAGTCTATTTTCCTACATCAGGGGGTATTTTGTCACTGTCCGTTTTTACTGGTTCAGTTCAGCCGACGGCGCGGGGGAGTTTTTTCATTTGCTCTATTTGCTCAGTGTCTGAGGACCCGGACCCGGAGGACGCCGTCCACGGCCCGGATCTCGTCGGCCACGGCGTCGCCCACCCGCTGGCCCACGTCCACAATGGTGTAGGCGTAGTTCCCCTTGGACTTGTTGGTCAGGTTCTCCACGTTCACGCTGTCCCTGGCCAGGGTGTTGGTGATGGAGGCCAGCATGTTGGGGATGTTCCGGTGGATGATGCACAGCCGGGTCTCGCCGGACCAGTCCTGCCCCAGGGTGGGCAGGTTGACGGAGTTGCGGATGTTGCCCGTCTCCAGGTAGTCCCGCAGCTCCTGGGCCGCCATGACGGCGCAGTTTTCCTCGCTCTCGGGGGTGGAGGCGCCCAGGTGGGGGATGGCCACCACATTCCGGGCCCCGGCCATGGCGTTGTCGGGGAAGTCGGTGACGTACCGGGCCACCTTGCCGCTCTCCAGGGCGGCGAGCATATCCCCGTCGTTGACCAGGCCGCCCCGGGCCAGGTTGATGATCCGCACGCCGGTCTTCATCTGGTCAAAGGCGGCGGCGTTGAGCATGCCCTTGGTGTCGCTGGTCTGGGGCACATGGATGGTGATGTAGTCGCAGGTCTTGTAGATGGCGGTGAGGTCGGTGACGTGGTGGACCATTCGGGACAGGGAGAGGGCGGCGTCCACGGAGAGGTAGGGGTCGTAGCCGCAGACCTCCATGCCCAGCTTGGTGGCGATGTTGGCCACCTGGACACCGATGGCCCCCAGGCCGATGACGCCCAGGCGCTTGCACGCGATCTCCGGGCCCACGAACTGGCTCTTGCCCTTCTCCACCACCTTGGCCACGTCCTCGCCGGCGGCGGCCTGGGCCTTGACCCACTCCACACCGCCCACAATGTCCCGGGAGGCGAGCATCAGGGCGCAGATGACCAGCTCCTTCACCGCGTTGGCGTTGGCGCCGGGGGTGTTGAAGACCACGATGCCCGCCTCGGAGCAGCGGTCAATGGGGATATTGTTGGTGCCGGCCCCCGCCCGGGCGATGGCCCGCAGGGCGTCGGGGAAGGCGTACTCATGGAGATCGGCGGAACGGACCAGGATGCCGTCCTCGTTCTCCACGCTGTCGGAAACGGTAAACCGGTTGGCGTCCAGGACGGCCAGGCCGGTGGGAGAAATTTTATTCAGCGTTTTGATTCGGTACATGAAACGATACTCCTTTTTTAGCAGCAATCCCAGTGGTACAGTATCCGGGAGAAGTCCCGCTGTTTCAGGTCCTCCCGGCTGATAAAGAAGTTGCCCACGCCGCTGTCCCCCCACAGCACCAAGTCCCGCTCCCCCTCGGATAAATCGCTGTCCAGCTGGAACAGGAGGGTATCGAAGGACGCAAAGGGTCCCTCCGGGAGCCGGGGGTCGTCCTGGGTGAAGTAGGGCCAGCCCCCAAGTTGGTGATAGGGGGCGGAAAAGGCGGGGTCCTCGGTGGCGTTGTAGTCCCGCAGGCGGTTGGGGATCTGCTGATACACGTCCCAGGAGTCCTCAATGGGCATCTCCGGCCAGCGGGCGTTCCACTTCTGGGCAAAAAGGTCCTTGAACTGGGGGGCCTGCTCGTTCATCCCCTGCTCCCCCACCGGCTGGAGGCAGATGCGGCTGGGGTTCCCCAGGGGGGTGTTCCAGTCCTCCTCGTCCTCCCGCGCCGGGCGCTTGGCCTGTACCTCCCCGGCGGTAACGGTTTGATCCACCGTCTCGTGGTAGAGCACCCGGAAGCCCTTCTGGGTCGCGGGCTCGTCAAAGTCCATGCCGTACACGTCGTCACGGGCGAGGAAAAATTGCAGCAGCCCGGCAGTGGGGAAGTCGGGCAGCCCCGCTAGCCCGGCGCAGTCGATCTGGGCCAGCAGGTCCATGACCTGCCCCTCCCCGTCCAGGGGCCAGTCCATATCGTGGGGCAGGTAGGGGGTGCCCCCCACCTTGCTCTCGAAGATGCCCGGCTCCCCCCGCTCCAGGGTGAAGCGGATGGCGGGGCAGGGGTGTTCCCGGTGGATCTCCGCAGTAATCTCCCGCATCCGGCGGTGGAGCTCAGCGGCCTTCTGCCGGGCCTGCTCGTTTGCCTCCAGCATTTTGTCAGCCATTTGGAAGCCCCTCCTCAGTTGTTTTTGTCGAACGTGTTAATAAAATCACAAAGTTTTTCCACGCCCTCCACGGGCATGGCGTTGTAAATGGATGCTCTCATACCGCCCACGTTGCGGTGGCCCTTCAGGTTGGTGAAGCCGGCGGCGGTGGACTCGGAGACGAACTTGGCGTCCAGCTCCTCGCTGACGGACCGGAAGGTCACGTTCATATCGGACCGGGAGCCGGGCTCGGCGGCGCAGGTGAAGAGCCGGGAATGGTCAATGACGTCGTAGAGCATCTGGGCCTTGCCGTGCTTGATGGCCTCCATGCCTTCCACGCCGCCCTGCTCCTCCAGCCAGTCCAGCACCAGGCCCAGCATGTAGATGCACCAGCAGGGCGGGGTGTTATACATGGAGTCCTTCTCGATCATGATCTGATAGCCCAGCATCTTGGGGGTGTAGGGCAGCTCGTGGCCGGCCAGGTCCTCCCGGACGATGGCCACGGTGAGCCCGGCGGGGGCCATGTTCTTCTGGGCCCCGGCGAAGATGACGCCGTATTTGCCCACGTCCACCGGACGGGACAGGATGTCGGAAGACATGTCGCACACCAGGGGCACGTCGCCGGTGTCGGGGATGTACTGCCACTCGGTGCCGTAGATGGTGTTGTTGGCGCAGTAGTAGAAATAGGACGCCTGGGGGTCCAGCTTCAGCTGGTCCTGGGCGGGGATGTAGGTGTGGTTCTTGTCTTCACTGGAGGCGGCCAGAGAGATCTCGCCGTACTTCTTGGCCTCCTTGTAGGCCAGACTGGAGAAGTTGCCGGTGACGGCGTAGTCGGCCCTGCCGGTCCTCCCGATGAGGTTGAGGGGCACGGCGGAGAACTGGGTGGAGGCCCCGCCCTGGAGGAAGAGGACCTTGTAGCCCTCCGGGACCTTCAGCAGCCGGCGGAATTTGGCCTGGGTGTCGTCAAAGATCTTCTGAAACACCTTGGAGCGGTGGCTCATCTCCATGACTGACATACCGGAGCCCTGGTAATTGGTGATCTCTGAGCCCGCCCGTTCCAGGACCTGGAGAGGGAGCATGGAGGGACCGGCGGAAAAGTTATACACGCGGGTGTTGCTCATGGTTGACAAGCCTCCTATTCTGATTTGAGCCGCCCGAGGGGATACGCGGCCCGACCCAGCGCCGCGGCCATGGACCGCTTTACTGTGTTGAAGGGTATTATAACCACATGGAAAACAAATGTCAATGACCGGAAGACACAAAAAGTGTCCTGGGCGGTTCCATCTTTTGTATGATATGCGCCTCTGGGAGAAAAGACCTTCCCCCGACAGGTGCAGAGTGACGAAAAATCTGTTTCATCTGGAGGCGGGATGTGATAAAATAAAAAAAGCAAGCTCTGCCCGGAGAGGTCTGTGCCGGCGCGGAGCAACCAGGGCGGCCCGTCCGGGCCGACGAAAGGGGAACGCTTATGGATTTGTTTGAGATCAGGGATATCCTGAACGCCGACGTGCTGTGTGGGGAGGAGCACCTGGACCGGGAGGTCCGGTCGGCCTGCGCCAGCGACTTCATGAGCGATGTGCTGGCCTATGTGAAGGACCAGGCGCTCCTGCTCACCGGAATGGTCAACCCCCAGGTGGTGCGCACCGCCGAGATGATGGACATGAAGTGCATCATCTTTGTCCGGGGCAAGGCGCCGGGAGAGGACATCCTGGACCTGGCCCGGGAGCGGGAGATCGTGGTCATGCGCTCGGAGCAGCGCATGTTTATTGCCTGCGGCCTGCTTTACAGCAGAGGACTGGCGGGGGAGTGAGGATGGAAGACCTGAAGCTGACCTACGCCGTGGACGGCGGGGACCTCATCCAGGCCGGAGAAGCCTCCAGCCGGATGAAGATGACGCTCAAAAAAATGGGCCTGCCCCCGGAGATCATCCGCCGGGCCTCCATCTGCATGTACGAGGGCGAGATCAACATGGTCATCCACGCCGACGGCGGCGAGGTGGAGGTGATCGTGGGAATGGACGCCATCACCATCCGGCTCACCGACCGGGGGCCCGGCATCCCGGACGTGGACCGGGCCATGGAGGAGGGCTTCTCCACCGCCGGGGACGTGGCCAGGGACCTGGGCTTCGGCGCGGGCATGGGCCTGCCCAACATGAAGCGGTGCTCCGACGATATGGCCATCGACACCCAGGTGGGGGTAGGCACTACCGTCACCATGAAGATCCACATCAACTGAAAAGACGGGGCGCCCGCTCTGGGGCGTCCCTTTGAAACGGGGTGATCCCACCATGATGAAACATTCCGTGCGCCTGGAGTACAAGCGATGTCTGGGCTGCACTACCTGCATCAAGAACTGCCCCACCGAAGCCATCCGGGTCCGCAACGGCAAGGCCACCATCCTCAACGAGCGGTGCATCGACTGCGGCAAGTGCATCCAGGTCTGCCCCCACAAGGCCGTCAAGTCGGTGAGCGACAGCCTGGAAAAGCTGGAGAAGTACCGCTACCGGGTGGCCCTGCCCGACCCCGCTCTCTACGGCCAGTTCCAGCACCTGGACGACATCGACATCGTGCTCAACGGCCTTTTGCAGATCGGCTTCCAAAAGGTCTTTGAGACGGCCCGGGCGGCGGAGATCCTCTCCGACTACGCCCGCCACAGCATCAGCAGCGGGGAGAACAAGGTCATGCCCCAGATCTCCTCGGCCTGCCCAACCATCCTGCGGCTGATCCGCACCCGCTTCCCCAAGCTCATCCCCAACGTCAACCCCACCATCACGCCGGTGGAGCTGGCCGCCATTCTGGCCCGGCGGGAGGCCGAGGCCGAGACGGGGCTCCCCCCCGAGGAGATCGGCATCTTTTCCATCGTCCCCTGCTCCTCCCAGGTCACCGCCGCCCACACCCCCGAGGGGCTGGAAAAGCCGGTGCTGGACGGAGCCTTTGCCATCCGGGACATCTACCTCCATCTGCTGGGGCCCATGCGGGACCTGGAGGAGGTGGCCCCCCTGTGCTCCGTGGGGATCATGGGGGTGGGCTGGGCCTGCTGCGGCGGCGAGTCAGCCGCCCGGCTGGGCCAGAGCTACCTGGCGGTGGACGGCATCGAAAACTGCATCAACATGCTGGAGGAGATTGAGGATGGCCGCCTTCCGGAGGCCGATTTCATTGAGCTGTGCGCCTGCACCCAGGGGTGTGTGGGGGGCTGTCTCACGGTGGAGAACCCCTACGGCGCCCGGATGCGCATCAAAAAGCTGATGAAGGGCCTGCCCGTCTCCCGGAGCCGGTACGACTTTCGGGGCGGAGACCGGGAGCTGGTCCGGGTGGACCGGGAGCTCCAATACCTGCCCGCCCTCCAGCTGGACCAGGACCGGGGCGCCGCCCTGGAAAAGCTGGTCCGGATCGAGGAGCTGGAGCGGAGCCTGCCGGGGCTGGACTGCGGCTCCTGCGGGGCCCCCTCCTGCCACGCCCTGGCCGAGGACGTGGTCCAGGGGCGGGCCAGCATGGAGGACTGCATCTTCAAGGTGCGGGAGCGCATGCAGTACATGGCGGGCACCGGCTATGCCGACGAATACCTGCCCGCGCCCTTCCGGCAGCGGCAGAGCCAAGGCAAGAAACCAGAAGGAGGTCCCCGGAATTGAACGTAAGAGAACTGGCCCATGTGATGGCATTGACAGAATTCATCATGCCCGAGCCCGAGCGGGAGGTCAGCGGCGGCTATGTAGGCGACCTGCTCAGCTGGGTCATGGGCAGGGCCCAGACCGGCAATGTCTGGCTGACCATCATGTCCAACCAGAATGTGGCCGCCGTGGCCCTGATGGCGGAGGTCTCCTGCGTGGTGCTCACCGAGGGCGTCCGGCCCGACGAGGCCCTGCGGCAGAGGGCTGAGCAGCAGAACATCAACATCCTGGGGACAAAGCTCTCCACCTTTGACGCCGCCGCCGTGCTCAAGCAGCTCCTGCGGTGAGACGGCGGGGATACATCAGGGAGGTGGATGGGCATCCGACTGTATTTTGATTTTCACTTCCACTCCTGCCTCTCCCCCTGTGGGGACGAGGCCATGACCCCGGCCACCATCGCCGGGATGTGCAAGCTCTCCGGGCTGGACGTGGCCGCCCTCACCGACCACAACACCTGCGGCAACTGCCCCGCCTTCTGCCAGGCGGCTGAGGCATACGGCCTGCTGGCCATCCCCGGCATGGAGCTGTGTACCCTGGAGGAGGTCCATGTGGTGTGCCTGCTCCCCGACCTGGACCGGGCCATGGCCTTTCAGGCGGAGGTCTACCGGCGCATGGAGGGGCGGACCAACGACCCGGCCATCTTCGGCAGGCAGCTTCTGATGGATGTGGATGACCATGTGGTGGGGGAGGAGACCGCCATGCTCTCCGGCGCGACCAACATCGGGGTCTATGAGGCGGCTGCCCTGACGGAGTCCTTCGGCGGCGTGGCCTACCCCGCCCACATCGACCGGGAGAGCTATTCTCTCCTCTCCAACCTGGGCCTGTGGGACCCGGCCATGGGCTTCCCGCTGGCGGAGGTCTCCCGGCGCTGTCCGCCGGACCTGCTCCGTGGCCGGCGGGACCTGCGGGGGGTGGAGACCATCACCGGCACTGACGCCCACTACCTCCACCAGATCGTCCAGGCCGAGCAGGCCATGGAGGTGCCCGCCCGGTCCAGGGAGGCGGTGATGGCCTGGCTGCGCCGGGGCGGGCGCTGACGGCGGGAAACTGGAACCGGGCTTTGTCATTTTGTAAAAAAGTTTGTTTCATTTAAGAAAATGAGTTGAAGTGACGAAAGCCAAAGGTTAAAATAAAAGGACACCGTCTCCCGGGCCTCTGCCGGGCGGCGGTCCACGGATGGGAAAAAAGGAGGAACGTGACTATGCCAAATGTGAAGACCGTTGTACCCTACAACGGCACCCCGGAGCAGGAAGCGCGGCTGCGCGCGGTCATTGCTGAGCACAAGGGACAGCCCGGCGCGACGATGCCCGTGCTCCAGGCGGCCCAGGAGATCTTCGGCTATCTGCCGGAGGAAGTCCAGATCATGGTGGCCGAGGGATTGGAGATCCCCCTCAGCGAGGTCTACGGGGTGGCGTCGTTCTATGCGCAGTTCACCCTCAACCCCAAGGGTAAATATCAGATCAGCCTGTGCCTGGGCACAGCCTGTTACGTAAAGGGTGCTTCCGACGTGCTGGAGGCGGTGCAGCAGCGGCTGGGCATCAAGCCCGGCTCCATCACCCCTGACGGGAAGTTCTCTCTGGACGCCTGCCGGTGTATCGGCGCCTGCGGCCTGGCCCCCGTCATGATGATTAACAACGATGTCTATGGCCGGCTGACCCCCGATCAGGTGGGGGCCATCCTGGACCGTTACGAATAAGCGCGGGTGAACGCGGTGACCGCGCCGGACCGCTGTGAGGAGGAAGGGGAATGAAGGAGCTCTCTCTCCATCTGCTGGACATCGCCCAGAATTCCATTGCCGCCGGGGCCCGCCATGTGGACCTGACGGTGGAGGAGGGGGGCGGGAGTCTGTCGCTCACGGTGGCCGATGATGGCCGGGGCATGTCCCCGGAGTTCCTGGCCGCTGTCACCGATCCGTTCACCACCACCCGCACCACCAGAAAGGTGGGCCTGGGCCTGCCCTTTCTCGGTCTGGCAGCAGAGCAGACCGGCGGGGCGCTGCGGGTGGAGAGTCAGCTTGGGGCGGGGACCACCGTCACCGCCGTCTTTCACTCCGATCACATCGACTGTCCCCCTCTGGGGGATACCGCATCCACCGTCGCCCTGCTGGCCCAGGGCCTGCCCGAGGGGATGGAGCTCACTTACACCCGGCGGACCGGGCGGGGGGAGTTCCGCTTCGACACGGCGGAGATCCGGGCCGTGCTGGGGCCGGACGTGCCCCTCTCCGAGCCGGAGGTGGCTCAGTGGATGCGCGCCTATGTGGCGGAGGGGGAGGAGGCGATCGGGTGAGCCGCCCCAATGACCCAGACCAACACGTTAGGGAGTGAAGATATGAAAAGCCTGGAAGAACTCAGAGCCATCCGAGAGAAAATGCAGAAGCAGATCGATATTCGTGAAAACAGCGCCGACGACATCCGGGTCGTGGTGGGTATGGCCACCTGCGGCATCGCCGCAGGCGCCCGGCCGGTCCTCACCGCCTTTCTGGAGGAGGTGGCCAAGCGGGACCTGAAAAATGTCACCGTCACCCAGACCGGGTGCATCGGGGTGTGCCGCCTGGAGCCCATCGCCGAGGTCTACGTCCCGGGAGAGGAAAAGGTCACCTATGTCAAGCTGACGCCGGAGAAGGTGCCCCGCATCGTCGCCGAGCATCTGGTCAATCACAATCCCGTCACCGAGTACACCATCGGGGCGGCGGAATGAGGAGGGGTAAGAGATGAACTTTGTCCGATCCCACATCCTGGTCTGCACCGGCACCGGCTGCTCCTCCTCCAACAGCCCCAAGATCATCGAGGCGTTTGAGCGGGAGCTCAAGGCCCAGGGCATGGAGCAGGAGGCCCGTGTGGTCAAGACCGGCTGCTTTGGCCTGTGCGCCATGGGGCCCGTGGTCCTCGTCTATCCCGAGGGGGCCTTCTACACCCATGTGACCACCGACGACGTGGCCGAGATCGTCTCCGAGCACATCGTCAAGGGCCGCATCGTCCAGCGGCTCCTCCACAGGGAGGGGGAGAGCGCCGAAAAGGTCACCAGCCTTTCCGAGACCCGCTTCTACAAAAATCAGTATCGCATCGCCCTCCGGAACTGCGGCGTCATCAACCCGGAGAGCATCGACGAGTACATCGGCACCGGCGGCTATGAGGCCCTGGGCCGGGCCCTCACGGAGCAGACCCCCCAGCAGGTCATCGACACCATTCTGGCCTCCGGGCTCCGGGGCCGGGGTGGCGCCGGCTTCCCCACCGGCCGCAAATGGCAGATGACCCATGACTCGGTCAGCCCCGACGGGGTGAAATATGTCTGCTGCAACGCCGACGAGGGCGACCCCGGCGCTTTCATGGACCGCTCCGTGCTGGAGGGCGACCCCCACAGCGTCATTGAGGCCATGACCATCGCCGGCTACGCCATCGGCGCGCACCAGGGCTACATCTACGTCCGCGCCGAGTACCCCATCGCCGTCCACCGCCTCCAGACGGCCATCGACCAGGCCCGGGAATACGGCCTGCTGGGCAAGAACATCTTTGAGACCGGCTTCGACTTCGATCTGGAGCTGCGCCTGGGCGCGGGCGCCTTTGTCTGCGGCGAGGAGACCGCCCTTATGACCTCCATCGAGGGCAAGCGGGGCGAGCCCCATCCCCGGCCTCCCTTCCCCGCCAACAAGGGCCTCTTTGCCCGGCCCACCCTCCTCAACAACGTGGAGACCTACGCCAACATCACCTGGATCCTGAACAACGGCGCGGACAAGTTCGCCTCCATCGGCGCCAAGGGCTCCACCGGCACCAAGGTCTTCGCCCTGGGCGGCAAGATCACCAACACGGGCCTTGTGGAGATCCCCATGGGCACCACCCTGCGCACCGTCATCGAGGAGATCGGCGGCGGCTGCCCCAACGGCAAGAAGTTCAAGGCCGCCCAGACCGGCGGCCCCTCCGGCGGCTGCATCCCCGCCAGCCTCATCGACACCCCCATGGACTATGACTCCCTGGGCGCCATCGGCTCCATGATGGGCTCCGGCGGACTCATCGTCATGGATGAGGACAACTGCATGGTGGACATCGCCAAGTTCTTCCTGGAGTTCATCATCGACGAGTCCTGCGGAAAGTGCTCCCCCTGCCGCATTGGCACCAAGCGGCTCTACGACCTCCTCACCAAGATCACAGACGGCAACGGCACCATGGAGGACCTGACCACCATTGAGGAGCTGTGCGAGCACATCAAGCAAAGCGCCCTGTGCGGCCTGGGCCAGACCGCCCCCAACCCGGTGCTCTCCACCCTGCACCACTTCCGGGACGAGTACATCGCCCATGTGGTGGAAAAGCGCTGCCCCGCCGGTGTGTGCAAGAACCTGCTGCACTTCGTCATCGACCCCGCCAAGTGCAAGGGCTGCACCCTCTGCGCCAAGAACTGCCCCGCGGACGCCATCATGGGCGCGGTGAAGGCCCCCCACGTCATCGACCCCAACAAGTGCATCAAGTGCGGCGCCTGCATGGACAACTGCCGCTTCGGCGCCATTTCCAAGCATTAAGGAGGGGAGAAAAAGATGGATAAGAAAATGGTGACTCTGAAAATCAACGACATCTCCGTTACCGTGCCGGAGGGGACCACTGTTCTGGAGGCCGCCCGGAGCGCCGGCATCAAGATCCCCTCCCTGTGCTATCTCAAGGACATCAATGAGATCGGTGCCTGCCGCATCTGCGTGGTGGAGGTCAAGGGGGCCAAGAGCCTGGTGGCCTCCTGCGTCTACCCGGTGAGCGAGGGCATGGAGGTCCGGACCAACACCGAGCGGGTCCGCCACTCCCGTCAGCTCACCCTGGAGCTCATCCTCTCCAACCACCGGATGGACTGCCTGACCTGCGCCCGGAACGCCCACTGCGAGCTCCGGGAGCTGGCCGCCGAGCTGGGCATCGACGCCGTCCGCTACGCCAACGATGAGCTGCTCCCCCGCATCGAGGACTCCGCCCCCCATCTGGTGCGGGACAACTCCAAGTGCGTTCTGTGCCGCCGCTGCGTCTCGGTGTGCCGGGCCACCCAGGAGGTGGGGGTCATCGGCTGCAACGACCGGGGCTTTGCCACCCACATCGGCTGCGCCTTTGACCGGGACCTCTCCGAGGTGGACTGCGTTTCCTGCGGCCAGTGTATCGTGGCCTGTCCCACCGGCGCCCTCTCCGAGAAGGACGACACCGGCAAGGTGTGGGCCGCCCTCAACGACCCCACCAAGCATGTGGTGGTGGGCCCCGCCCCCTCCGTCCGGGTCACCCTGGGCGAGTGCTTCAAAATGCCCATCGGCACCAACGTGGAGGGCAAGATGGTCACCGCCCTGCGCCGCCTGGGCTTTGACAAGGTCTTCGACGTGAACAATGCCGCCGACTTCACCATCATGGAGGAGGGCACCGAGTTCCTCCAGCGGCTCAAGGAGGGGGGCGCGCTGCCCATGATTACCTCCTGCTCCCCCGGCTGGATCCGCTACTGCGAGCAGCACCACCCCGACATGCTGCCCAACCTCTCCACCTGCAAGTCCCCCCAGCAGATGTTCGGCGCCCTGGTCAAGAGCTACTACGCCGAGAAGGCGGGCATCGACCCCAAGGACATCGTGGTGGTCTCTGTGATGCCCTGCACCGCCAAGAAGTATGAGGTTCAGCGGGAGGAGCAGCGCATGGCCAACGGCTGCATGCCCGTGGACATCTCCATCACCACCCGGGAGCTCTCCCGGATGATCCAGCGCTCCGGCATCCTGTTTGACCACCTGCCCGACGGGCAGTTCGACCCCATGCTGGGCCTGAGCACCGGCGCCGCCGTCATCTTCGGCGCTTCCGGCGGCGTGATGGAGGCCGCGCTGCGCACCGTGGTGGAGATCCTCACCGGCGGCGAGATGAAGCCCCTGGAGTTCCACGAGGTCCGGGGCATGAAGGGCATCAAGGAGGCCGAGTACCAGCTGGCCGGACGGACGGTGCGGGTCTGCGCCGCCTCCGGGCTCCACAACGCCAAGGCAGTGCTGGACGGGGTGAAGAACGGCACCATGCAGTATGACTTCATTGAGTTCATGGCCTGCCCCGGCGGCTGCATCAACGGCGGCGGCCAGCCCATCCAGCCCGCCGACGTCCGCTCCTTCACCGACGTCCCCGCCCTCCGGGCCGCCGCCCTCTACAAGCAGGACGAGGGCATGCCCATCCGGAAGAGCCATGAGAACCCGGTGGTCCAGGCCGTCTACAAGGACTATCTGGGCGAGCCCGGCAGCCACAAGGCCCACGAGCTCCTCCACTGTACCTATGTCCCCCAGAAGCGTTACCGTACCGAGAACAAATTCTGATCGGAAAAAACCCCCGCTCCGCCGGTTCCTGCCGGCGGAGCGGGGGTTTTGGCGTTCTCTGGCTTCTCCCGTGGCCATTTTGTGGTGCCCAGGGATACGGGACGCCGTTTGTGTGGGGCGCGGCTTCCTAGACGCGCCCATGGCACCACTTGATTTTGTGGGGCGCGACGTCGTCGGGGCAAAGTCCGCACCGCTCACCCCGGCCTGACGGCCAGGTCTCGCTTCGCTCCCTTGCCCCTCCTCTCCCCAGAAAAGCGCTGTGCGCTTTCCCGGGGCCCCTGATTGCGCGCCAAACCACCTTGTCATTCTGAGCGAAGCGAAGAATCCGAAGTCCCCGTCTTTCCGGGAGACATCAGGGGACAAAGGTACGGATTCTTCGGCCCATGGCCTCAGAATGACGGGGGAGGCCCTGCGACAGTGGAGGCGGATGGTGGAACGATGTCCCCGCCGAGTACGGTACCAAAGTTCTTTTGGTCCTTTTCTTTCAAGAAAAGGACGAACAAGAAAAGGACTCAGGGCTTCTGGAGGAGGGGGGCGGAGAGGATGGCGTCCTTGCGGGAGAGCAGGTCATCGCCCTCCAGGGCGGCGAAGAGGACCTCCTCGCCGAGGCGGTCAACGGCGGCCCCCAGGCGCTCCTTCTGCCAGGCGTTTTCCCGGAACCAGAGGATGGTCTTCTCCAGCAGGGGGAAGATCTCCTCCTGTTCCACCAGCCGGGGGAAGGCGGAGCCCATGCGGGTGGTGCGGCCCCAGGTGCCGCCCAGGTAGAGCTGAAAGCGGACGCCGTCGGGGGTGCGGCGGCCCTCGATGCCGAAGTCGTTGAGGCTGGGCTTGATGCAGCTGTTGGGGCAGCCGCCCACGGCGATCTTGAACTTGTGGGGGAGGGAGACCTGGGTCCAGCCCAGGTAATACTGCTCGTGGATGTCCCGGGCCAGGGCCTGGGTGTCATACATGCCGAAGACGCAGGTGGAGCCCTTGCAGGCCGTCACCGGGCGGATCTTGGCGCCGGTGCCGCCGAAGCGCAGCCCCTTGTCCGCGGCGGCGGCGATGATCTCGTCGATGCGCTCGTAGGGGATGCCGGGCAGCTCCAGCGTCATGCGGACGGTGGGGATCACCCTGCCGTTGCCGTAGGCGGCGGCCAGCTCGGCCACGGCGGAGAGCTCCTCCGCGGTGAAGACGGTACCGCTGGGGACGATCCGCCCGGAAAAGAACGCCGTGCCCCGGTTGCGCAGGAAACCCAGGGCCTTCACCCGGGCGATGTCTGCCTGTGTCAGTTCCATGGTGCATACCTCCTGAAATCGTGGTCACTTTCCTTCGTGGGTGTCCATTATATGACGGGACCGGGCCGCTGGCAAGGAAAAGTTTCGCGCCCGCCCACAGGATGGAGCCTTCGCCCGCCAAAAGTACCGGCTTTTCTTGCTTTTTTTCCCCGTGTGGTGTAAAATGCCTGTACGTCAAATCATGCAGACACACAAAGGAGGACCACCTATGAGCTATACCTTTTCCCAATACCAGGAGAGTGCCGACTATATCCGTGCCAAGCTGGGTTCCTTTGTCCCCAAGGTGGCCATGATCCTGGGCTCCGGCCTGGGCTTCCTGGGCGACGTGGTGGAGGACCCCATCCAGGTCTCCTACCGCGACATCCCCCACTTCAAGGCTTCCACCGCCCCCGGCCACAAGGGCCAGCTGGTCTTCGGCACCCTCCGGGGCCAGAAGGTGGCCGTCATGCAGGGCCGCATGCACCACTATGAGGGCTACTCCTACGAGGAGGTCTCCTACGCCGTCCGGGTGCTGAAGCTGCTGGGCTGCGACACCCTCATCGTCACCAACGCCGCCGGCGGCGTCAACCTGGACTTTCAGGCCGGCGACCTCATGCTCATTACCGACCACATCAAGATCTTCATGGAGTCCCCCCTTCGGGGCGAGAATCTGCCCGAATTCGGGCCCCGGTTCCCCGACGCCTCCCACCTCTACACCCCCGCCCTCCAGGACCTGGCCCGGAAGGCGGCTGCCGACCTGGGCATCGCTTTGCGGGAAGGCGTCTACATGTACTTCCCCGGGCCCCAGTACGAGACCCCGGCGGAGGTCCGCTTCGCCCGGCTGGCGGGGGCCGACGCCGTGGGCATGTCCACCGCCCCGGAGGTCCTCACCGCCGGCCACTGCGGCATGCAGGTGCTGGGCTTCACCCTGGTGAGCAACCTGGCCGCCGGCATTCTGGACCAGCCCCTCTCCGAGCAGGAGGTGCTGGACGCCGCCGAAGCCTGCAAGGACAAGTTCTCCCGCCTGGTGCTGGAGTGCCTGGGCCGGCTGTGACCGGTCCGGAAAGAAAGGAGCGCGCTTGCATGTCTACCATGATCTACAATGTCACCGCCGTCCTCATGGACCCCGCCCACACCGTCCTGCCCAACGCCTATGTGGTGGTGGACGGCCACCAGATCGTTGACTTCGGGGCCCAGCGGCCCCAGGGCTTTACCGGAAAGTGCATCGACGGCAAGGGGGGCATCCTCCTGCCCGGCCTGGTGAATGCCCACACCCATGTGCCCATGACCGCCATGCGGGGCTACGGCGACGGCAACAACCTCCAGGACTGGCTCCACAACTTTATTTTCCCGGTGGAGGCCAAGTGGGATGACCGGGCCGTCCGGGCCTGCGCCGCCCTGGGACTGGCCGAGATGATCGCCTCCGGCGTCACCTGTATCGCCGACATGTATATGCACACCGACGCCGTCCTCCGGGAGGTGGAGAGCGCCGGCATCAGCGCCAACGTCTCCTGCGGCGGCGTCCAGTTCGAGGAGCCCTTTGACCCGGACAAGAACCACGACTGCGCCGTGCAGCGGGCCCTCACCGAGCAGTGGCATGGCCGGGACGATGGCCGTATCCGGGTGGACGCCTCCATCCACGGGGAGTACACCTCCCACGCCGGACTGTGGGACTGGATGGCCCAGTATGCCGCCGACCACGGCCTGGGCATGCACGTCCATCTCTCCGAGACCCAGACCGAGCACGAGGCGTGCAAATCCCGCCACGGCGGGAAGACCCCCGCCGCTGTTCTGGCCGAGCACGGGGTCTTCGACGTCCGGGCCATCGCCGCCCACTGCGTCTGGACCACCCCCGAGGACTGGGCCCTCCTGGCCGAAAAGGGGGTCTCCGCCATCCACAACCCCGTATCCAACCTGAAGCTGGGCTCCGGCGTGGCCCCGGTGGTGGACCTCAAAAAGGCGGGGGTCAATGTGGCTCTGGGTACCGACGGGGTGAGCTCCAACAACTGCACCGACTTCTTCGGAGACCTGAAGCTGGCCGCCATCCTGCAAAACGGCGTACGCTGCGACCCCCTGGCCCTCACCGCCTGGGACGCCCTGGAGATGGCCACCGTCAACGGCGGCAAGGCCCTGGGCCGGAAGACCGGCCGCATCGAAAAGGGCTATGAGGCCGACCTTATCCTCCTGGACAGCGAGGCCCTCAACCTCATCCCCTGCCACGATGCCGCCAACAACCTGGCCTACGCCGCCCACGGCTCCAACGTGGTCATGAATATGGCCCGGGGCAAGGTCATATACAAAAACGGGGAGTTCCTCACCATCGACATCGACAGGGTGAAGAAAGAGGTGGCCGGCTACGCCCTGCCCCTCCTCTTTGGGCGCTGACCCGCCCCAGACTCATTGCGAAAGGCTGTGCGACCCATTGGGTAATCGTGAAAAGAAAAGCACCTTCTTCGGCGGCGCCGCCATCCTGGCCGTGGGCATCGCCATCGTCAAGCTCATCGGCGCCCTCTACAAGATCCCTCTGGGGAACATTCTGGACGACGAGGGCTTCGGCCACTTCAACAACGCCTATATCATCTACAACCTGCTGCTGATGGTCTCCACGGCGGGCCTTCCCGTGGCCCTCTCCAAGAGCATCTCCGAGGCCAACGCCCTGGGGCGGCGGAATCAGGTCCACCGCACCTTCAACGTGGCCCTGGTCACCTTTGTAGTCCTGGGCGCGGTCAGCTTTGCCGTCATGTTCCTCCTGGCCCAGCCCCTGGCCGACCTCCAGGGGGACGGCATGGCGGTCCACGCCGTCCAGGCCATCGCGCCCGCCTGCTTCTTCGTCTGCGTCCTCTCCACCTTCCGGGGCTACGCCCAGGGGCACAGCAACATGGTGCCCACGGCGGTGTCCCAGATCATTGAGGCCCTAGGCAAGCTGGTCATCGGCCTGGCCCTGGCCTGGGCCCTGGTGCGGGCGGGGGCCTCCTCGGCGGACGCCGCCGCCGGGGCCATCTTCGGCGTCACCTGCGGGGCGGGCATCTGCCTCATCTATCTCATCGTGGAGCACGTCCACGGACGTAGGAGCGAAACGGGCCGCCTGACCGATACGCCGGAGGGCCACGGCGAGATCCTGAAAAAGCTGCTGGTCATCGCCGTGCCCATCACCCTGTGCGCCTCGGTGACCCCCATCACCTCCTGGCTGGACACCGCCCAGGTCCAGAATATCCTCCGGGACACCATGAACGCCCAGAGCGCCCAGTGGTACCACGATATGGAGCTCACCGACCCGGTGGTGGCGGCCTACGGCGCCTACCAGAAGGCCATCACCATCTACAACCTGCCCTCCTCCTTCATGGTGGCCATCACCGCCAGCGTCATCCCCGCCATCTCGGCCTGCCGGGCCCGGCGGGACTTCCGGGGGGCGGGGCGGATCGCCGAGTCCTCCATGCGCATCGGCATGCTGCTGGCCCTTCCCGCCGGCATCGGACTGACCGTGCTCTCCTCCCCCGTCATGCACCTGCTCTATCCCGCCACCGACCACGCCATCGCCGACCCCTCCATGATGCTCCTGGGCATCGCCTCCATCTTCGTGTGCATCATGCTGGTGTGCAACTCGGTGCTCCAGGCCAGTGGCTTTGTGAACCTGCCCATCTTCATTATGGTCGCCGGCTGCGCCGCCAAGCTCATCGTCAACAGCTTCATGGTCCGCAGCATGGGGGCCGTGGGGGCCGCCGTGGGCACCCTGGTGTGCTATATCATCGTGGCGGTGCTGGAGCTGCTGCTCATCAAGCGGGTCATCCCCGCCGCCCCGTCCTACACCCGGGTCTTTGCCAAGCCCATGGCGGCTGCCGGGCTCATGGGCGTCGCCGTGTGGGCGGTCTACGGCCTGCTCAGCCGCCTCCTGGACGGCGGCATCCTGGCCACCCTGGGCGGCATCGGCGCGGGCGTGGTGGTCTACGCCGTGCTGGTAGTGGCCCTGAAGGTCCTCTCCCGGGAAGATCTGGCCCTTATGCCCAAGGGCGACAAGATCGCCAGGCTGCTGCGGCTGTAAGGGCAGGAAAGAAAAAAGAACTTGCAGAAGAGGCGGAAATATGATAGATTTTGAACAGAAACCCAGCTATGACATATCAGACCTGGTGGAGATCGTCCGTGTCCTCCGCGCCCCCGGGGGCTGTCCCTGGGACCGGGAGCAGGACCACAAGTCCATCCGGCGCAACCTGCTGGAGGAAGCCTATGAGGTGGCCGAGGCCATCGACGAGGGCAGCCCCGAGCACCTGCGGGAGGAGCTGGGGGACCTGCTCCTCCAGGTGGTTTTCCACGCCCGTATGGAGGAAGAGGAGGGCCGGGGAGACCTGGCCGCCGTGGCCGACGGGATCTGCAAAAAGCTCATCTACCGCCACCCCCATGTCTTTGGGGATGGGAAGGCGGCGGACAGCGCCGAGGTGCTGGTCAACTGGGACGCCCTCAAGCAGAAGGAGAAGCACCAGGAGACGGCGGCTGACAGCGTGGACGCCGTGGCCCGGAGCCTGCCCGGCCTGTGGCGGGCGGAGAAGGTCCAGAAGAAGGCCGCCAAGGTGGGCTTTGACTGGGACGGCGTGGACGGGGCCATGGAAAAGCTCCGGGAGGAGACCGATGAGCTCCAGAGCGCCATCCGGGAGGGAAGCAACATCAGCGAGGAGCTGGGCGACCTGCTGTTCGCGGCGGTCAACGTGGCCCGGTTCGTGGATGTGGACCCGGAGACGGCCATGACGGCAGCCTGCGACAAATTCGCCCGGCGCTTCCGGGCGGTGGAGGAGGCCGCGTCGGCCCAGGGGAAGGAACTCTCTGCCATGACCCTGGCCGAGATGGACGCCCTCTGGGACGCCGTCAAACAGCAAGAGGCTTGAAGGCTCGTACCGGCGACTGTGCCGGAGCCTGCGGGCTTTGAGTAAAGTGAAAGAGTAAGGAAACCGTGGGAGCGCCGCTCCCAGTCAGATCACTTAGGAGGAGTAAGGAATATGAACAAAGCTGAACTGATCAATGCCGCCGCCGAGAAGGCCGGCCTGTCCAAGAAGGACACCGAGGCCGCCATCAACGCCGCCATCGACGCCATCGTGGAGAGCCTGGTCAACGAGGACAAGGTCCAGCTGGTGGGCTTCGGCGCTTTTGAGGTGAAGAAGCGGGCCGAGCGCATTGGCCGCAACCCCAAGACCAAGGAGAGCATCAAGATCCCCGCCTCCAAGGTCCCCGTCTTCAAGCCCGGCAAGGCGCTGAAGGACGCCGTTTCCAAGTAAGCACGGCACCATGACAAAATAGAAGGCGGCTCCGGTGACACCGGAGCCGCCTCAGCTTGTCGAAAAAGCCCCAAGGGGCTTTTTCGACAAGCTGCTGACTTTTTCGATTTCATCGAAAAAGTTCCTGACTGAACGCGAAAGCGGGGGCTCACCGCCCCCCTTTCACACTATTCCCCTGTGGCTTATTTTGCGTGGTTCCACTTTTTCGACAGGCTCAGGCGGCTCCGGTGGAACACCGGAGCCGCCTTTCCATCAACGCCCGCAGGGGGAAGAAGGAGGAAACAGGAATGAGATTGGACAAATGGCTCAAGGTCTCCCGGCTCATCAAGCGGCGGACCGTGGCCAACGAGGCTTGCGACAACCAGCGGGTAAGCGTCAACGGCCGGCCGGTGCGGGCCTCTTATGAGATCAAGCCGGGCGATGTGGTGGAGCTGCGCTTTGGCGAGCGGGTGACCCGGATCGAGGTGCTCACCGTGGCTGAGAACGTGGGCAAGGGCGACGCCGCCGCCATGTACCGGGAACTGGTCTGAGGAGTGGGTGCGGCATGGTCGATTTTCTGGTAAAACGGTTCATCTCCCGGCCTGATGACTGGGAGGACCCGGACATCCGGCAACGCTACGGCCTGCTCTCCGGAGGGGTGGGCATCTTCCTCAATCTGCTCCTCTCTGTGGGGAAATTTCTGGCGGGGCTCCTCACCGGGTCCATCGCCATCACCGCCGACGCCTTCAACAACCTCTCCGACGCCGGCTCCTCGGTGGTCACCCTGGTGGGCTTCCGCATGGCGGCCAAAAAGGCCGATGACGACCACCCCTTCGGCCATGGCCGCATGGAGTACATCTCCGGCCTCATCGTGGCCGCCGCCATTTTGCTGGTGGGCGTGGAGCTGGCCAAAAGCTCGGTGGGGAAGATCCTCCACCCGGAGGAGATCGCCCTCTCCTGGGTGTCGGTGGGTATTTTGTGCGCCGCCATCCTGGTGAAGCTGTGGATGTTCCGCTTCAACCGTATCCTGGGGCGGCGCATCGGCTCGGCGGCCATGGCGGCCACCGCCGCCGATTCCCTCTCCGACGCGGCGGCCACCTCGGCGGTGCTGCTGGGCACTCTGGTGGGGGGACTCACCGGCGTACACATTGACGGCTGGGTGGGCATCCTGGTGGCCGTCTTCATCCTCCGGGCCGGCTGGGGGGCCGCCAAGGACACCCTGGACCCCCTCCTGGGTCAGAGCCCTGACCCCGCCCTGGTGCAGTCCATCGAGCAGACGGTCCTGGCCCACGACAGCGTCACCGGCATCCACGACCTCATCATCCACGACTATGGTCCGGGGCGGAGCATGCTCTCCCTCCACGCCGAGGTCCCCATGGACGCCGATGTGCTGGCCGTCCACGACGTCATCGACGACATCGAGCGGGAGCTCAAGGAAAAATACCGCATTGAGGCGGTGATCCATATGGACCCCATCGCCACCACCGACCCCCTGACCAACGAGCTCAAGGAGCGGGTGGCCGGCCTGGTCCGGGAGCTGGACCCCGCCATGACCATCCACGATTTCCGGATGACCCAGGGCCCCCACCACAAGAACCTGATTTTTGACGTGGTGGTGCCCCACAGGTGCCCCCTTGCCGACGAGGAGGTCAAGGCCCGGATCGCCGAGCGGGTGGACGCCCTGCCCGGCGGGCCCTACTTCACCGTGGTGTCCATTGACCGGGCCTATACCGAGCCCCTGGCCTGAAGACCCGCTTTTACAAAAAATTCACCCTTCATCGGGGAAATGGATTATAATAGGGTAAACTGGACGGATTGCCGCGGCGTACGCCCCGGTCCGTCAGGATGAGACGCGGCAGCCGCCGCGAGAAGAAAGGTGGAGGTCCCTATGCCCACAAAGGTGCTCATTGTGGAGGATGACGGCAACATTGCCGAACTGCTGCACCTCTATTTGGAAAAGGAGGGCTTCGAGACCCAGGTGGCCGCCGACGGCGGAAAGGGCGTGGAGCTCTTCCGGTCCTTCCGGCCCGACCTGGTGCTGCTGGACATCATGCTGCCCGTGATGGACGGCTGGTCGGTGCTCAAGAAGATCCGGGAGGGGGATAAGACCCCCGTCATCATGCTCACCGCCAAGGGGGAGCTGGGAGACAAGGTCCAGGGTCTGGAGGGGGGCGCCGACGACTACATCGTCAAGCCCTTCGAGATGAAGGAGGTCCTGGCCCGTATCCACGCCGTCCTCCGGCGCTACGGCGCCGAAGAGGGGGGCGGGGAGAAAAAGCTCTCCTTTGACAAGCTGGTCATCAACCTGGACTCCTACGAGCTGCTGGTGGACGGCAAACGGGTGGATACCCCGCCCAAGGAGCTGGAGCTTCTCTACCATCTGGCCGCCTCCCCCAACCGGGTCTTCACCCGGAACCAGCTGCTGGATGAGGTATGGGGCTTCGATTACTTCGGCGATTCCCGGACGGTAGACGTGCACATCAAGCGCCTGCGGGAGAAGCTGGAGGGGATCAGCGACCAGTGGAGCCTCAAGACCGTCTGGGGCGTGGGCTATAAATTTGAGGTCCTCAGCGGCGAGAACGCCTGAACCCACAGAAGAAAGGGGGCGCCCTGCCCTTGAAGAGCCTGTATCAGCGCCAGTTTTTCATCATGGCCGGGGTGATCCTGGTCTCATTCGCCCTGCTGGGCTCGGCCTTCATCACCCTCTCCTACCGCTATACAGTCAGCGAGCGGCAGGACTCCATCGGCTATAATGCCCGCTATATCGCCGGTGTGCTCAGTCAGGAGGTCAGCGTCGACAGCGAACAGGGTGGATTTTACCTGGTCTCTGACCGGTTCCAGCCGGCGGTGGACGCGGTGGTCTCCGTGACAGAGGCCACCGTCCTCCTCACCAGCCAGACCGGACAGATCATCTACGCCGCCGGCAGCGCCGGCGAGCTGGCCGGCCTTGCCGACGCCAAGCTGCCCGCCGTCGCGGTCCAGAGCGTCCAGGCCATCGGCTCCTTTGAGTCTGTCACCACCCTGGACGGCCTCTTTGCCGAGCAGCGTTATGTGGTAGGCGTGCCCTTCCGCCTGGATTACAGAGGACAACAGGTCATGGCCGGCATGGTTTTCGTGGCCGCCAAAGCGGCCAGCATCACCGAGATGTGGCGGGCCTTCGCCTCTATTTTCCTCTTTACCTCGGTGGTGGTCATGCTCATCGCCTTTATCACCACCTCGGTGACCTCCCTGCGGATGACCCGGCCCCTCAAGGACATGGCGGAGGCGGTGCGGAAGTTCGGCCACGGAGAATATGAGACACGGGTGGACTGCACTGGCCGCTGCGACGAGGTGGGGGAGCTGGCCGAGGCATTCAACGCCATGGCGGACTCCATCGCCCAGGCCGAGGCCAAGCGCAGCGAGTTCGTGGCCAACATCTCCCACGAGCTCAAGACCCCCATGACCACCATTGCCGGCTTTGCAGACGGCATCCTGGACGGCACCATCCCGCCGGGGCGGGAAAAGGAGTACCTGAAAGTCATTTCCTCCGAGACCCGGCGGCTCTCCCGCCTGGTGCGCAAGATGCTGGACCTGAGCCGGCTCCAGTCCAGCGAGCGGGTCACCGCCCAGGAGCAGTTCGACATCTCCGAGGTCATGCTCCGGGTGCTGGTGAGCCTGGAGACCAAAATCAACGCCAAGGGGCTGGATGTGGACACCCAGCTCCCGGACGACCCGGTGCAGGTGTGGGGGGACCCGGACGCCATCACCCAGGTGTGCTACAATCTGCTGGACAACGCCATCAAGTTTTCCTACCTGGACACCACGCTGGGGATCTCGGTGGCCGCCCGGGCGGGGAAGGCTTATGTGTCGGTCCGCAACCACGGCGATACCATTCCGCCCGAGGAGATCCCCCTGGTCTTTGACCGCTTCCACAAGACCGACCGCTCCCGCAGTGAGGACCGGGACGGCGTGGGCCTGGGGCTCTATATCGTCAAAACGATCCTCAATAGCCACAAAGAAAATATCACTGTGACCAGCGAGGACGGCCTGACGGAATTTACGTTTACGCTGACTCTGGCCTGAGGTCCCGGAAAAAGAGGAGATATTTTCTCCGCCCCCTTTGGGGGCGGCGCGGCATCAGCCGCGTCCAAGGCGCCGCAGGGCGGCGTCTTGCCGCAGGCGGGATTCATTCCCGCCGAGGAAGTAAAAAACGGGGCCCCCTGCCGGCGGAGCCGGCTGGGGAGAAATATTACCGTGACCAGCGAGGACGGCCTGACGGAATTCACCTTTACGCTGACTCTGGCCTGAGACCCGACAAGGAGGGAGCCATGTATCACTATTACTATGACGGACCCGGCGAAGCGCCCGCCGCCCAAGGCTCGCAGCCGCCGGAGGAGCGGGAGACCGCTGACCGGCAGCCGCCGGAGCCGGTCCCGGAGCCGTCTCCAAAGCCACATAAAAAGAGCTCCGAGCGGGGCGCGGCGGCGGTCCTGCTGGGACTGGTGCTGGTGCTGGGCGGCCTGGCAACGGCCCTGGCCATCCGGGCAGAGCCCCTGGACGTGGCGGCCTGGCCACCCACGATAGAGGACGGGATGGGCGGCGTCCAGGCCATTGTGACCGACCTGGAGCTGGAGCGCTATCCAAACGGGGATGGGACTACCTTGACCCTCACTGACCGGGCGGAGGCAGCCGCCCTGACCTTTCAGGAGATCTACCGGCAGGTGAGCCCCTCGGTGGTCTCCATCACCGCCGCCCTGCCCATGGGCATCTCCTAGGGCACCGGCGTGGTCATGACTGCCGACGGCTACATCATCACCAATGCCCATGTCATTGAGGGGGCCTTCCGGGCCGACGTCTCTCTGGAGGACGGGCGCAGCTTTCCGGCCAGGCTGGTGGGCAGCGACCAAGCCACCGACCTGGCGGTGCTCAAGGTGGAGGCCGCCGCCCTGCCCCCCGCCGTCTTCGGCGACTCCGACCAGATGGTGGTGGGGGATACGGTGGTGGCCATCGGCAACCCCATGGGGGAGCAGCTCCGGGGCACCATGACCGACGGCATCCTCTCTGCCATCAACCGGGACATGGAGGTGGACGGCAACACCATGACCCTCCTTCAGACCACCGCCGCCCTCAACACTGGTAATTCCGGCGGCGCTCTGGTCAACGACCAGGGCCAGGTGGTGGGCATCACCAACATGAAGCTCATCTCCAATGTCTCCGACAACAGCCTGGAGGGCCTGGGCTTCGCCATTCCTACCGCCACGGTGAAGCCGGTGGTGGACGCCCTCATCGCTGACGGCGTGGTCACCGGCCGGCCCACCCTGGGCGTCACAGTCCGGGCCATGTACGACTTTGAGCAGGCGGAGCGGGGGGTGGACCACGGCCTCCTGGTGGTGAGCGTCACCGCCGGCTCTGGCGCGGAGGACGTTCTGGAGCCGGGCGACGTCCTCCTGGACGCCAACGGGGTCCCCCTCCGCACCAATGACGACCTGCTCGTCCTCCGGGACGGGCTCCAGGCGGGGGAGGTCATCACCTTCCAGGTCCGCCGGGGGGAGGAGACCCTGACCGCAGAGGTGCCGCTGGTGGAACGTTACCAGCTGGAAAATTGAAAAAGCGCCGCCGCTTCCCCCAAAACGGGGGAAAGCGGCGGCGTTTTTTGGGTTTAGTCCAGTTTCAGGTCGCCCTCTTTGATCCAGCCGATCTTCCGGAAGAGGAGGCCGAAGGCCCAGCACAGCACAGCGGGCAGCACAAAGGAGATGAGGATGAGGCCCAGCCAGTCGAAGGGGGTGGGGGAGATGGCCAGAGCGCCGTTGGCCAGGGCCTTCTCGCTGGGGGCGACCCAGCCCGTCCACACGCCCAGCTGTCCGCACAGGCCGCAGGTGCCCATGCCGGAGTTGATGGGGGCGCCGTTCATCTCCAAGCCGAAGAAGCAGGTGGCCAGGGGGCCGGTGATGGCGGAGGTCAGGATGGCGGGGAGCCAGATCTTGGGGTTTTTCACGATGTTGGGCATCTGGAGCATGGAGGTGCCGATGCCCTGGCTCACCAGGCCGCCCCAGCCGTTCTCCCGGAAGGAGAGGACGGCAAAGCCCACCATGTTGGCGCAGCAGCCGGCCACCGCCGCGCCTCCCGCCAGGCCGGTGAGACCCAGCACCGAGCAGATGGCCGCCGAGGAGATGGGGAGGGTGAGGGCGATGCCCACCAGTACGGAGACCAGAATCCCCATCCAGAAGGGCTGGAGGAGGGTGGTGCGCATGATGAGCTGGCCGAAGGCGTTGGCCACGGAGCCGATGGGGGGCGCAATGAGCCAGGCCGCGCCGATGCCGATGAGAATGGTAACGATGGGGGTGACCAGGATGTCCACCTTGGTCTCCTTGCTCACCGCCTTGCCGAATTCGGCGGCGATGATGGCCACGAACAGCACCGCCAGCGGCCCTCCCGCCCCGCCCAGGGCGTTGCAGGCGTAGCCCACCGTGACCAGGGAAAAGAGGACCATGGGGGGCGCCTGGAGGGCGTAGCCGATGGCCACCGCCATGGCCGAGCCGCTCATAAAGGAGCAAAGCCCGCCCACGGTATAGCCCACGTCGTTGATTTTGATGATCTGGGCCGTCAGGAAGGGGATGCCGAACTGGGTCCCCAGGGTGTTCAGGATGGTGCCGATGAGCAGGGAGCAGAAAAGTCCCTGGGCCATGGCCCCCAGGGCGTCGATGCCGTACCGGCGGGCCGAGATGACGATGTTTTTGCGCTGGAGGAAGCCCTTCAAGCCTTCCATATCTTTGCCAGCTCCTTCTCTCTCAAATTGTCTTTATAGGTGTCTTGACACAAGACAGTATTATAAGACCAGCCCGGCGAAAAAGTCAAGACCTTTTCAGTCCGGGCCGGTGTGATGTTCCTATGCTCAGGTGAGGAGGAGCCCGGCCTCTTGCAGGGCCTGGGTCACCCGGCGATAAGCCCCCTCGTCGGGGCAGTTCAGGGTGTGGAGGTGGATACCCCCCGTGAGGTCGGAGAGGGGCTTGGCCCCATTTGAGACAACCTTTTGTATAAACTCTGACACATCATACCGATTGGATAGGTCCAGCTGGCCCACCAACTGCCCATAGACCCGGTGTTCCACGATGACGTTGACCACGGTGCAGCCGTTGTCCACCATGATGTTGAGCTCTTGGGTCATGTCCTCCAGGGTGGTGTGGCGGCAGGCCACCGTCCACAGCTCTCCGGTGGCGGCGTGCTCCAGCACATAGCCACGGGGGGTGGCGGTGATGCGTTCCCCCGCCGCCCGGAGCAGGGCGATGTCCCCCACGATGATCTGCCGGCTCACCGACAGGGTATGGGCCAGCGCGGAGGCGTTCACCGGCCCCTCCGCCCCTTTCAGCAGCTCCATCAGCCGTTCCCGGCGCGTCCCTGCGTTCATATGCTCCCTCCGTTCCTCAGACATAGCCCAGCAGCCCCCGCACCGACACCTCGCCGGCGGTCACCGTTCGCTCCCTGCCGTCGGGCAGACGGCAGACCAGGGAAAAGTCGTCGTCCACCCCCTGGGCAAAGGCGGGCTTCCGGCTGCCGTCGGGCCGGACCAGAGCCACCTCGTGGCCGGTGGTGACGCACCGGAGGCGGTATTCCTCCAGATAGGCCCCCTTCTCCCGGGGAAAGGCGGCGTACATCTCGTCCAGGGCGGTCAGCAGGGCGGCGGCCAGCTCCGCCCGCCGGACTGGCCGGCCCAGAGCCTGGGAGAGGGAGACGGCGAGGGGGGAGAGGTCAGGGCCGAAGTCGGAGTCAGTCTGCCCCACGTTGATCCCCACCCCCACCACCACGGCCACCGCCGCGGCGCTCTCGGCCTCGAATTCCAGCTCGGTGAGGATGCCGCAGAGCTTTTTCCCATTCCAGATGATGTCGTTGGTCCATTTGATGCCGCACGCCAGACCGCAGCAGGTCTCAATGGCCCGGCACACCGCCACCGCCGTCCAGGCGGTGAGCTGGCTCAGGGCGTCCAGGGGGACCTGGGGCCGGAGCAGAACGGAGCAGAAGAGACCCTTTCCCCGCAGAGACTGGAAGGTGTTTCCCCGGCGGCCCCGGCCCGCCGTCTGCTCGTCGGCCAGAATGACCAGCCCCTCAGCCGCCCCCCCGGCGGCCCGGCGCTTGACCTCGCTGTTGGTGGAGTCCACGCAGTCCAGGCAGACCACCTCCCGGCCCACCAGATGACCGGAGAGAGCGGCGGAGAGCTCGCCGGAGCGCAGGTCGTCGGGGGCGGCGGAGAGCCGGTAGCCCCGATTGGGGGCAGAGACGATCTCATACCCCGCCCGGCGCAGGCCCTCCACCGCCTTCCACACCGCCGCCCGGCTCACCCCCAGCCGGCGGCTCATCTCCTCTCCGGAGCGATAGGCCAGCGGCTCGGCGCGCAGCAGGGCTAAAATCTCATCCTGGAGCATGGCGGCACCTTCCTTTCCCAAGCATTATACCCCCATTTCCCCTCCGTGGTCAACCAATGAAAAAAGAGTGGTTTACAAATGACTGGAGCTGTGGTATTGTAAACCAGATTATATAATTGGTTTACGACTGGAGGAGACAGAGATGCAGATACGCACCCGCATGCTGGCGCTGGCCGGGCTGTTCACGGCGATAACGGCGGCGGCCAACTTCATCAAGATCCCGGTGGGCATTGTGCCCATCACGCTGCTCTACTTTGCCACCGCTCTCTCCGGGGTGCTGCTGGGCCCCCGGTGGGGGGCGGTCTCCCAGGGGGTCTATGTGCTCCTGGGACTGGCGGGACTGCCCATCTTCACCGGCGGCGGCGGACCGGGATATGTGCTCCAGCCCAGCTTCGGCTTTCTCCTGGGACTGGTCCCCGCCGCCTGGGTGACGGGCAGGCTTGCGGGAGCCAGGCCGGGGCCGGGACGGGCGGCCCTGGCGGCCCTGGCCGGGCTGGGGACCCTCTACCTGGTGGGGCTGCCCTACATGTGGCTCATCCTCAACGTGTACCTGGGCCGGGGGAGGGCCCTCCCCGCCCTGCTGTGGAGTGGTATGCTGATTTTCCTGCCCGGCGATCTGCTCAAAATTGCCGGAGTAGCCGTCCTCAGCCCGCCCCTGTGCCGGGCCCTGGGCCGGGGCTGAGGGCATATCCCGTCCGCCGGGCCCATATATTGGAGCAGCATACCCTCCGCGCACGGAGGGGGGAAAGGCGGGAAACAATATGCAGTATGAGGAAAGGCGGCCGCGGCAGGAGGCGGCGGACCACCATGTGATCCTGGAGGGGCGGTCCTCACTGTCCGTGTCCGGGGTGGAGGAGGTGGAGAGCTTCGACGAGAACGCCGTGGTGATGCGCACCGCCCAGGGGACCCTGGTGGTCCGGGGGGAGGACCTCCACATCGAAAAGCTGAGTCTGGACGGGGGCGACCTGCGGGTGGAGGGCATGGTGGATTCCCTCACCTATGAGGACGACGGCGGGGCCCGGGGCGGGTTCCTGGCCCGGCTGTTCCATTAGACCGTGGGCATCGACCTGGCCGAGCAGATCCGGACCTTTCTGGGGGCGGCGGCTCTGGGGGGCTGTCTGGGCCTGGTGTATGACGTTCTGCGGCTCCTTCGGCGGCGGCTCCGGCTCCCCCTGATGGGACAGCTGCTGGATCTGGGCTTCTGGGGCGTGACCACGGTGGGACTTTTCGCCTATGCCATCACTGTGGGGGGAGGCGTGCTGCGCATCTATATGGGGGCGGCCCTTGTGCTGGGGGCCGCGCTCTATTTTCTCCTCCTGAGTCCGCCGGCCCGTCTCCTGCTGGGGCTGGCGGCCGACGGGGCGGCTGTGGTGCTCCGCCTTCTTCTCCTACCGGTGAAGGGACTGGCCGGCTTTGAGAAAAAAATTCGAAAAAACATAAAAAAATACTTCCATTATCGGCGAGAATGGTATAAACTTAATCTGATACCCGGAGAGATGGACGACCTGGCCCGTTCCGATGACGGGAGATGGGAGGGGAGAGACCATGCCAAAGACCAAGAAAGCCGGACTGCTCACCAAACTGGTGATCCTGGCCCTGCTCATCTATTTGGCCACCTCCCTTCTGGACCTGCAAAGCCGCATCCGTCAGACCCAGGCCGAGCGGGACACCCTGAGCCGTCAGGTGGCCGAGCAGGCCCAGGTCAACGCCGACCTGGCCGAGGACGTGGCCAATCCCGACGATCCGGACCGGATCGCAGACATCGCCAGAGATAAGCTCGGTCTGGTGGTGCCGGGGGAGAAGGTCATCGTCATCACCAACTAAAAGGGCCGTTCGTCAACAGAGAGACCGGGTGAAATTTCAAGAGAGGATCATGGAAACAGTATGGAGTTTGGTGTAGGTTCTATTGTAGAAGGAAAAGTGACTGGCATCACGAAGTTCGGCGCCTTCGTGTCACTGCCCGGCGGCCGGTCGGGTCTGGTGCATATCTCCGAGATCGCCTATACTTATGTGAATGACGTAAAGGATCATCTCACGGAGGGACAGGAGGTCAAGGTCAAGGTCATCGGGATCGACGACAACAACCGCATCAATCTGTCCATCAAGAAAGCCATGGCCCCCCCGCCC
>NZ_JAPFEA010000099.1 GCF_026169115.1 Intestinimonas sp.
CCGACTTCTCTGCTTTCTCTGACGCCTTCCTGGACGACTTCGTCTTCCTCATGAATTTCAGACCCCGCAAATGCCTTGACTGGCGCGCTCCCTTTGAAATCTTCTTTGGCTCTTTGTTGCACTTGACTTGACAATTCGCAAATCTCTTTTTAACGGCTTTGGGATTGCTGAAAAGGGAGTTGCTTTGCTGCAAGCGTTCAGCTCTATGGAGCAATTCAGGCAGGAATTGGCGGACTGGCCTGGAGTATTACAGCAACCGCCGCATCAAGACAAAACGGAAGGACTTGCCGCCTGATCTTCACAGGCAGCAAGTCCTTTCGGTTGCTTGAACAATTTTCCCGCTGAACGATTGTTTCACTTTTGGGGGTACTTCAGACCGCTGGGAACCATTTTTTCTGTCAGAAGAAGAGGGCGGACAGCAGGAAGCTGGCAACGCTCCAGATCAGCAGAGCGGTCAGGATGGCCCCTACGGTCTTCCAGAAGGTCATGGGGCTGGCGATCCGCCCCGCCCAGGTCCGGGACCGCTCCTGTGTGAGGTCCACGGCGGCGGCCTCTTGGATGGCCTCCGGGGTCCATACCGACTTGTCCCGCACCGCTTTGCAGGTGCATACCCGGCGGAGGGCGTCGTTCAGGTCCCAGATCTGACGGAAGGCGAGGCCCTGGACCACCACGGCGGGGGTCTTCTCCGTGAGGGCCTGGGCCTCCTCCTGGGTCAGGGTGAGGTGCTTGTGGAGGAGGGCGGCGGTCTTGCCGGGGTCGGGGCCGGGGTCCTCCAGAATGAGGGCGTACCGGACGGGGAGGTCGGCGGCCCGGAGAGGATATCCGCAGTGGATACAGGCGGCGGCCAGGTCGGAGACCTCCTTGCCGCACTCGGGACAGTGAATGAGGGCCATGGGCTCACGTCCTTTCTTTGTTTCTCTGGAAATGGCGCCCGATCAGCAGATAATAGAGGGCGCCGCCGGACAAATAGGCAGGGAAGTCGCACCAGTCAAAGACGGCGGAGGGCTTGAGCAAAGGGGCGAAGCATTCCCACACTCCGCCGCAGAGGAGGAGAAAGGGAAAGAGGTGGGCAGGGCGGTGGAGGCGATAAGACAAGCCGGAGCGGGCCAGCAGCAGGTTGGCAAAGCCCAGAATGAAGAAGCCGGCCAGAATATCGTATCCGTACCAGGCCAGAAAGCGGCTGAGAGGTCCGGTGGGGCCGGACAGAAGGGCCTTGCCCAGAAGATAGAGGAGGGCGGGGAGGACCGCCGCCAGGGCATAGGCGGCGGTTTCCCGGGCGCTTACAGGATGGACAGCAGCAGGACGGCGGCGAAGATGCCCACGATGACCGCCGCCACCGTCCCGCCAAAACCCAGGCCGTGCTTCTCCTCCTCCGGATCGACGGGGAGGGGGGTCTCTTGGGCGGAAAGAAGGCCCTCGTCTGTCTCTCCCCGGTCCCGGACCAGCTTGACCACGGCGTTGGGTTGGAAGCGGCGGGCCAGCTCCACGGCCTCCTCGTAGGTCATGTCCCGACGGAGCAGGGCGGGGAGGTGGTCCACCAGGTCCTTGGCCGCATTGTGGTCGTCGATCAGAAGTTCCAGCTGGACTGTGTGGACGATGCCGGCGTAATCTTGGTTGAGGCTGAGCAACACCAGAGCAAAACGCTCCTCCTGGGCCCTGTTTAGGGGATAACCGCAGTGGATGCAGACGGCGGCCTGGTCGGAGACCTCCTTGCCGCACTCGGGGCAGTGGATGAGGGCCATGGATCTTCCTCCTTTACTGTTTGTTTTCGGTCCCATCATATCATAGATCGCCTGAACCGCGCAAGATGTGACACAAAAAGGGAAAAAAGTTGGGACAGCCGCCCGGCGGGGCGGGACTTGACACCAACCGGCGGGAATGATAATATACTAGAGACATAGGAGAAACCGGCGCAAGGAACGGAAGGAGTAGCGCGGGGGAGCATACCGGAAAGAGAGAGACCGTCACCGGCTGAAAGCGGTCTTACGGCAGTCCCGCGTGAAGTGCATCCGGGAGCGCGGGGGCGTAATGCCCCACGGCCAGGCCCCGTTACCGGCCCGCGAGCGAGAAACGAGAGTGGAACCGCGTGCGTGGATGAACGGCGCCTCTCATGCCTTCGGGCATGAGGGGCGTTTTTGCGTCTGGCCCAAACCCACACAGAACGGGAGGTACCCCATGTTCAAACGACTTTCAGAGACCCTGGGCGCCTATCAGGCCCGGGACCCGGCGGCCCGGAGCAAGCTGGAGATCCTGCTCCTTTACCCCGGCGTTCACGCCATCCTCTTCCACCGGGTGTCCCACTGGCTCTACCGCCACAGGTTATTTTTCCTGGCCCGGCTCAATTCCCAGCTGGCCCGGCACCTCACCGGCATTGAGATCCACCCCGGCGCTCAGATCGGCCGCCGCTTCGTCATCGACCACGGTATGGGCATCGTCATCGGCGAGACCACCGAGATCGGGGACGACTGCCTCATCTACCACGGGGTCACCCTGGGCGGCACCGGCAAGGACCACGGCAAGCGCCATCCCACCCTGGGCAACAACGTAATGGTGTCCGCCGGAGCCAAGGTGCTGGGCCCCTTCAAGGTGGGGGACGGCGCCCGCATCGCCGCCAACGCCGTGGTCCTCACCGAGATCCCACCGGAGGCCACCGCCGTGGGTGTCCCCGCCCGGGTGGTCCGCATCGCCGGGGAGAAGGTGGACTTCGCCTCCAGCGTGGACCAGATCCACGTCACCGACCCGGTGCAGAAGGAGCTCCAGGCCATCTCCTCCCGGCTGGAGTGGCTGGAAAACTATATCGACGAACAACATAGAATGGAAAACAGATAAGGAGTCAGAGTACAATGAAGCTGTATAATTCCGCGTCCCACACCCGGGAGGACTTCGTCCCCCACACCCCCGGCAAGGTGAGTATGTATACCTGCGGCCCCACCGTCTACCACTTCGCCCACATCGGAAACCTGCGCAGCTACCTCATGGAGGACGTGCTGGAGAAGTTCCTTCGCTACGACGGCTACGACGTCACCCGGGTCATGAACATCACTGACGTGGGTCATCTGGCCTCCGACGCCGACACCGGCGAGGACAAGATGCTCAAGGGGGCCCAGCGGGAGCACAAGTCCGTCATGGAGATCGCCAAATTCTACACCGATGCCTTCTTCGCTGACTGCAAAAAGCTCAACATCAAGTACCCCGATGTGGTCCAGCCCGCCACCGGCATGATCGACGACTATATCAAGGTCATTACCCGGCTCATGGAGACGGGCTACGCCTACTTCGCCGGGGGCAACGTCTACTTCGACACCTCCAAGCTGGAGCACTACTATGTCTTCAACGACCACGATGAGGAGGACCTGGTGGTGGGCGTCCGGGAGGGCGTGGAGGCCGACGAGAACAAGCGCAACAAGACCGACTTCGTCCTCTGGTTCACCAAGAGCAAGTTCGAGGACCAGGCTTTGAAGTGGGATTCCCCATGGGGCGTGGGCTATCCCGGCTGGCACATCGAGTGCTCCTGCATCTCCATGAAGTACCTGGGCGAGTACCTGGATATTCACTGCGGCGGCGTGGACAACGCCTTCCCCCACCACACCAACGAGATCGCCCAGTCTGAGGCATATCTGGGCCATCCCTGGTGCAAATACTGGGTCCACATCGCCCACCTGGACACCGCCGGCGGCAAGATGAGCAAGTCCAAGGGTGAGTTCACCACCGTCTCCACCTTGGAGGAAAAGGGCTACGACCCCCTGGTCTACCGCCTGTTCTGCCTCCAGTCACACTACCGGAAGGCCCTGGTCTTCTCCTACGAGAACCTGGACAATGCCAAGGCCGCCTACGAAAAGCTGGTAAACCGCGTGGCTGCCCTCAAGACGGAGGGAGCCGCCGACGAGGCGGCCATGGCCAAGTACGACGACGCCTTTAAGGAGGCCCTGGGCAACGACCTCAACACCTCCCTGGCCGTCACCCGGCTCTATGACGTCCTTAAGGCCAAGGACCTGAGCGACGCTGACAAGCTGGCTCTGGTGGGTAAATTTGACCAGGTGCTGGGCCTGGATCTCCTCCAAAAGGCAGAGGTCAGGCGGGCCGAACAGGCCAAGGCCACCACCACCGCCTCTGCCAACGGCTACACCGTCACCGGCGAGGGAGACGCTGAGATCGACGCTCTGGTCCTCCGCCGGGGCGAGGCCAAGAAGGCCAAGAACTTTGCCGAGGCCGACGCCATCCGTGACGAGTTGAAGTCCAGGGGCATCGAGGTCACCGACGTGCCCGGCGGCGCGGTGTGGAAACGTATCTGACCCACTTTTCTTTGAAAAGAAAAGTAGGCAAAAGAAACTTTCATTTTTTCTGAGCGGAAAGGCAGGTAAAAGAAACAAAGGAGGCTGGGTACCGTTTTTCGGTACCAGCCTCCTTTTTCAGGAGTGGGAGCCGCCGCCCATCAGCCGGGCGGCATGGCTGCGCAGGTCGGAAAGGGTGTTGATCTGCTTCATCCGCCCGCTGAGCCGGCTCTGGATGTCCTCGGGCAGGGACTGAAAGTAGGCGTCGGCCCGGGGGTCGTGGCGGCAGAGGGCGTAGAGATCGGCATGATCCCGCCGCATGGGGCATCACCTCGCCCCTAGCTTGCCCCGTCCGTACGGGCGCAACGCAGAAAGATCCTTCCAGCCCTGCCGCTGAAAGGCGCGACTTTTCGGGACGCACAGTTGTTTTCCGTGGGGAGCTATATTATAATAAATAAAATCTTGCTGATTGAACGCGCCTTGCCTGGGCCTCTGCGCCAGGATCCCGGCGCCTGAAATACAAGGAGGAGAGGCCGGGATGGCACAGCAGCAAAACGATTTTTCAAAGGGGAGCATCCCCAGGACCATTCTGACCCTGGCCGCCCCCATGACCCTGGCTCAGCTCATCAACGTCCTTTACAGCGTGGTGGACCGGATGTACCTGGGCCGTCTGCCCGGGCACCTGGCCCTCACCGGACTGGGGCTCACCATGCCCATCATCTCCATTCTCATGGGCTTTGCCAACCTCTGCGGCATGGGCGGCGCACCCCTGTGCTCCATCTATCGGGGCAGGGGAGAGAACGAGGAAGCTGAGTATGTGATGGGGAACTCCTTTACGCTGCTCCTCATCCTCGGCGGACTGGCCACGCTGGTGTGTCTCCTCATCAAACGGCCCATGCTCTACCTCTTCGGCGCCAGCGACGCCACTTTCCCCTATGCCGACGCCTACCTCACCATCTACCTCATGGGGACCATCTTTGTCATGATCAGTCTGGGGCTCAATCCCTTCATCAACTCCCAGGGCTTTGCAAAGACAGGCATGATGACGGTGGGACTGGGTGCGGTGGTCAACATCGTGCTGGACCCGGTTTTTATTTTCGCTCTGGACATGGGAGTCCGGGGGGCGGCGCTGGCCACCATTCTGGCACAGGGCTGCTCGGCGGCTTGGGTCCTCCGGTTCCTCACCGGAAAAAGGGCCATCCTCCGCCTGCGGCTGAGCCGGATGTCCCTCGCGGCCCGGAGGGTGAAGAAGATCCTCTCTCTGGGATTGGCCGGCTTCTTCGTCAATCTCACCAACAGCCTGGTCCAGGTGGTGTGCAACGCCACGCTGGAGACCTGGGGCGGCGACCTCTATGTGGGGGTCATGACCATTGTGAACTCCATCCGGGAGGTGGTGAGCATGCCCCTCACCGGTGTGTCCAACGGCGCTCAGCCGGTATTGGGCTTCAACTACGGCGGCGGGGAGTACCGCCGGGTCCGCCAGGGCATCCGCTTCACCGCCGCGGTGGTGGTGGCCTACTCGGTGGCCGCCTGGGCGGTCATCATGCTCTTCCCGGAGCTGCTCATCCGGCTCTTTACGACGGAGGCGGAGCTGGTTGCCATCGGCGTGCCGGCGCTGCGGACCTATTTTGCCCTGTTCATGTTCATGTCCCTCCAGATGGCCGGCCAGTCTATTTTCACCGCGCTGGGACGGGCCAAAAACGCCATCTTTTTCTCCCTCCTCCGCAAGGCGTTTATCAACGCGCCCCTCACGCTGCTGCTGCCGCTCTGGCTGGGGACCAGCGGCGTCTTTGTGGCGGAGGCGGTCTCACAGCTTCTGGGCGGACTGGCCTGTTTTACCACGATGTACTTCGTGGTCTACCGGCCCATGGGCCGGTTGGAAATGGCCGGGCGTCAAAACTGAAGGGCGAATGTGGCTGTCCACACCGTGGGCAGCCACATTTTTCTATTCAGTTACGAGAATGTGCATGTGTTCCAGGATTCGACATGCAGGCGCAATAGAATTTGCACCTATCTTACTGACTCCCGGTAGGAAAGACTTTTCTCCCGCCGCATAAGATAGGCAACGGAGAGGAGGGAGCGCGTGGAACGGCATTACAGGCTGACGGACGGCGGCAGTCTGACGGTGCGGGCAGACGAATTGCGGGCGGTGGCGGAGGTCAGGAGAGCAGAGGATGGACGAGGGCTTTACAAAGCCTATCTCCGGGGACCCTCTGGGCGGGCCCTGCTGGGGACGCTGGCCCCGGAGGCGGGGGAGCTTCGCATCAGGCGCACCCTCACATTGGACAGCCTGAAGCGCCAGGGGGCCTGGCCGCCAGTGGGCGGCGAGACCGAGCTGGCCTTCCACTTTGCCGCTGCGCCGCCGCAGGGGTGGCGCCGGGTCGACCCAGGCAGCCTGTCCTTCGGAGAGGAGGCGCTGCGGAGCATGGCAGTCCGGCAGGGGGAGACCCTCTGCCGGGCGGAGGGGGCGGGCTTTGCGCTGGCCTATCCCTTCTCCTGCGCCCGGCCCTTTCCCCTGCCCGCCCTCTTCTGCCTGGCCCGGACGGTAGTGCTGGCGGGAGAGCGGTATATTCTCTATCGGTTCGGGGCGGACGGTTGGCCTGTCCCGACGGAGAAGCGGGGGGCGTCCGGTGTTTGTTGACCGCCCGGCGGCGCTGTGTTACACTGTAAGGGCATATCGGCGCTGCGGGGATGCCCTGACGGGGGACCGAAGCGGCGCCGCGCCCACTTTTTAGAGATACGGGAGAAGATCGCTATGACCGACTACTTTCACCTCCATGCGGGCCCCGACGAGATCCGGGCCGTCAGCAGTCTGGGACTGGCCCACCTGGGGGATGGCGTTTTTGAACTGATGGTGCGCTCCTGGCTGGTGCTCCAGGGGAAAGCCACCTCCCGGGGGCTCCACAAGGCCACCGTCCACTTCGTGGCCGCCCCCGCCCAGGCCGCCATGGCCAAAAAACTGGAGGGCGTCCTTACCGAGGAGGAGCAGGACGTGTTCCGCCGGGGGCGGAACACCAGCCCCCACACCGTTCCCAAGGCGGCCAGCCGGGAGGAATACCAGACGGCCACCGCTCTGGAGGCTCTGTTCGGCTACCTCTACCTCCAGGGACGGACCGACCGGCTCAACGAGCTCTTTACCCGGATGATGGAGGAGTGATGCGGAATGGCACTGGACGCGATCTGCCTGGGGGCGGTGCTGGAAGAGCTCCGGCCTGTGCTGGAGGGGGGACGGATCGATAAGATCTATCAACCCAGCCGGGATGAGGTCATTCTGGCCGTCCGGGGGGCGGGGGAGAATGTGAAGCTCCTCCTCTCGGCCAGCCCCAACGGCCCTCGGCTCCACCTGACCAAGGAGGTCCGGGAGAACCCGGCCCAGCCCCCCATGTTCTGCATGCTCCTGCGCAAGCACCTCACCGGCGCCCGTTTCCTCCGGCTGGAGCAGCCGGAGCTGGAGCGCATCGTGCTGCTGCGGCTGGAATCCACCGACGAGCTGGGGGACAAGGTCCTCCGCACGCTGGTGCTGGAGGCCATGGGCCGCCGGGCCAACCTCATCCTTCTGGACGGGGAGGACCGCATCCTCGACTGTGTCCGCCGGGTGGAGGGGGACATAGCCGCCGGACAGCGGGGCGTCATGCCCGGTCTGCTCTATCGGCTCCCCGACCCCAGGCCGGGGCTGCCCCCGCTGCTGGAGCGGGAGCTGGACTTCCGCTCCAACGGCGTGAGCCGGGGCGAGGGTCTGGAGGAGAAGCTGGAACGGCTGAACGAGGCCGTGGGATCTGGGGGCTTCGTGCCCTACGGCCTGGTGCGGGAGGGCAAGCTGGTGGATTTCACCTTCCTTCCCGTTCTCCAGTACGGGCCGGACACCGAGCTCAGGCGCTATGAGCGATTTTCAACGCTGCTGGATGACTTTTACGCCGCCCGGGCCACGGCGGAGAAGGTGGGCCAGCGAGGGGCCGACCTCCAGAAGGCGGTGACCAGAGCCCGGGACCGGGTGGCCCGCCGGGTGGCCCAACAGGAGCTGGAGCGGGAGGCCACAAAGGACCGGGAGCGGAAGCGGGAGCTGGGAGATATCCTCACCTCCAACCTCTACGCGCTCCAGAAGGGCATGAAGACGGTCCGCCTTGCGGACTACTACGACCCGGAGGGCCGGGAGGTGGATATCCCTCTGGACCCCCTCCTCACCCCGCAGCAGAATGCCGCCAGGTATTATAAGGAGTACAACAAGGCCAAGACTGCCGAGGTGGTCCTGGGGGAGCAGATCGAGAAGGGCCGGGGGGAGCTGGAGTATCTGGACAGCGTGCTGGAGGCCGTCGCCCTGGCCGAGGGGGAGCGGGACCTGGCGGAGATCCGTCAGGAGCTCACCGATACCGGATACCTCCGCCGGGGCGCCAAGGCGGCCAAGCGGATGAAGTCGGCGGCCAGACCGATGGAGTTCCGTTCCACCGCCGGGCTGCGGATCTCCGTGGGGAAGAACAACACCCAAAACGACCTCCTCACCGCCAAGCAGGCGGGCAAGGGAGATCTGTGGCTCCACACCCAGAAGATCCACGGCTCCCATGTGATTTTGTGGACCGAGGGGCGGACCCCGGACGCCGGGAGCATCGAGGAGGCCGCCCGGCTGGCGGCCTGGTTCTCCCAGGCCCGGGACGGGAAAAAGGTGCCGGTGGACTACACCCCGGTGAAATATGTGAAGAAGCCGGCCGGCGCCAAGCCGGGCATGGTGGTCTATACGACCTACCAGACCGCCTATGTGGACCCGGATGGGGAGCTGGCCAAACGGCTGCGGATCAAATAAGAAAAAGCAGGAGGCATATAAAATATGAAATGGGTCTGTTGGGAATGTGGACACGAAAATGAGTATCATCTTCTCAAGGCGGTGCAGGACAAGTGCCCCAAGTGCGGAGCTGAGCTGAAGATCAGCCGGGCCCCTCTGGCCGTCTCCGGCAACATCGCGGGGTTCCTGCTGATGTTCGGCGGGGTGTTCTGGGGCTACGACAATCTGGTGGATAAGGTCATGAGTTTTACCACCTATGGCATCCTTGCGGTGCTCTTTGCCTTTGCGGTGGGACTGGGCATGGTGCTGCTGGGGCTCTCCCTCTACAACCGGGCGGCCAGGGACAACCGGGAGGGGGCGCGGCTCTGATGGAGACCTGCCACATCCTGGTGGTGGAGGACGACCAGGACATCAACCGCCTCCTCTGCCGCATCCTCACAGACGGCGGATATGACGTCCGCCCTGCCTTTTCCGGCAGCGAGGCGGTGTTGTGGGCGGAGCAGTATGACTACGACCTGGTGCTGCTGGACCTGATGCTGCCCGGAGTCACCGGGGAGGAGTTCATCGCCCGGATGCGGAAGAAGCGGACCATGCCCATTATCGTCCTCTCGGCCAAGACGGGGCTGGAGGACCGGGTGAACGTGCTGCGGCTGGGGGCTGACGATTTCATCCCAAAGCCCTTCGACAACGCCGAGGTCCTGGCCCGGGTGGAAGCCCAGCTCCGGCGGTACAAGCAGTTTTCCACGCCGGGCGGGAGCCAGGTGCTCCGCTGCGGAGACCTGGAGCTGGACCGGGAGGCCATCCGGGTGACCGCCGGCGGGCGGGAAGTCACCCTCACCGCCCGGGAGTTTGAGATCCTCGCTCTCCTCATGTCCCACCCGCGGAAGGTTTTTACCCGGGAGCAGCTCTATGAGAGCGCCTGGGGCGGGGAGTACATGGGGGACGACAACACGGTCAACGTCCACATCTCCAACCTGCGCGCCAAGCTGGCCAAGGTCTCCGACCGGGAGTATATCAAGACGGTGTGGGGCATCGGCTTCAAAATGAATGTGGAGTAGCGCAGCGGTCTCTTTATCTTTTCTTCACCTTTGCTTTAAGGGGGATTATTGCCTTTCTGCTAGAATGATACTATGCTAAAAGGAAAGGCGGATGCCAGATGTCAGAAGCGATCCTGGTGACCCGAGGGCTCACCAAACGATACGGGGCCAAACCGGCGGCGGAGGATATAGAGCTCCGGCTGGAGAAGGGCCAGATCTACGGCCTGGTGGGCCGGAACGGGGCGGGCAAGACAACCATTATCCGCATGCTCACCGCCCAGACCCCGCCCACCTCCGGGGAGATCGAGCTGTTCGGCGAGACCACCGAAAAGGGGCTCTCCGCCGCACGGTCTCGGCTGGGAGCCATGGTGGAGATCCCCAGCTTTTATCCCTATCTCACCGCCGCCGAGAACCTGGAGTACTACCGCCGCCAGCGGGGCATCCCCGGACGGGACTGCGTGGACCGGGTGCTGGCGCAGGTGGGGCTCCGGGAGGCGGGAAAGAAGAAATTCAAGCAGTTCTCCCTGGGCATGAAGCAGCGGCTGGGTCTGGCCCTGGCCCTGATGGACAACCCCGACCTGCTGCTGCTGGACGAGCCCATCAACGGCCTGGACCCGGAGGGCATCGTGGAGTTCCGCAATCTGCTGCTGGAGCTCAACCGCCAGCGGGAGACCACCATTCTCATCTCCAGCCACATCCTCTCGGAGCTCTCCAATGTGGCCACCCACTACGGCTTCCTGGACAAGGGGCATATGCTGGAGCAGATCTCCGCCCAGAAGCTGCGGGAAAAGTGCCGGGCCTGTCTCCAGCTCACGGTGGACGACGCCGCCAGGGCCGCCCTGGCCCTGGAACAGCGGCTGGGCACCCGGGAGTACGAGGTGCTCCCCGGCAATGTGCTCCGGCTCTATGCCTTCCTGGACCGCCCCCAGACGGTCACTGCCGCCCTCATGGAGGAGGGCGTGGCCCTCATCGGGGCGGAGAGTAAGAACGCCAATCTGGAGGACTACTTCCTGCGGCTGATCGGGGGTGGCGGACATGCTTGACTACCTCCGCGCCGAGGGCTACAAGGTCTCCCGCCGGCCCTACCTCTGGATCACCCTTCTGGTGGTGGCGGGGCTGGAGCTGCTTCTGGTCCTGATGTGGGCCTGGTTCAATGGGGACATGATCCACATGACGGTCGCCGACGGCTTGCTCATGCTGCTCTACCTCCTCACCATGGGCTACTATGCCGCCGGGATCACCACAGACATGGTCTTTTCCGACCAGTACAAGCACAATACCTTGAAAAATGAAGTGGCCGCCGGCATCCCTCGCTACCGGATCTATCTGGGTAAGCTCCTGGCCGGGAGCGGGCTCTCCATCGTGGCCTGCGTGGTGCTGCTGGGCTGGTATGCCCTGCTGTGCGCCCTGATGCTGCCGGGGAGCGGTGAGCTCACCGAGGCCCTGGAGACGGTGGGCTTTGCCCTGCTGTGCGCCCTCCCGGTGTGGCTGGGGGCCCAGTCCCTCTATACCATGTGCCTCTTCACCATCCGGGGAAGCGTGGCCGCCACCCTCGTTTCGGTGGGCATCGTCGCCCTGCTGGGACAGGTATTCACCTTCCTCTCCCTCCTGCTGGCCCTCCAGGCGCCCGGCCTTGCGGACCTGCTGTTTAAGCTCCGGGACTTCCTGCTCACCTCGCCCCTGGAGAATATCATGGATGCCATCGGAGACTGGTCCCGGGTGGCCTGGGCCTGGGCCGTGGGCGCGGGCTGGTGCTTTGGGACCACCGTTCTGGGCCTGTGGCAGTTTGGCCGGAAAGAGATCAACTGAGGAGGCGGGACCGTGCTCAATTATCTCAGTGCCGAACTGTGGCGGATGACCAGGCGGCGGGGCGACCTGCTGGCCTGGGGCGTCTTCCTGCTGCTGGTCCTGCTCGTCGGATTGACCTACCGGGGGAGCACCCCCTGGGCGGTCCTGATGGGCTTTGAAAACTTCATGGTGATGGGGCTCTACCTGGCCTTTCCGCTGGCCGAGTGGGCTGGGGGCGGCTCTGAGCGGTCAGGGGGACTGGTCAATGAGGTCGCCTTTGGCCTGCCCCGGGCCCGGATCTATCTGGGCAAGCTCTTTGCCGCCCTGCTGGTGGGCACAGCCCTCTTTCTGCTCACAGCCTTTGTCTTTTTCATGGGAGCCCTCTCCACCGGGACGGTGCTGGCCCAGAGCGGAGAGGAGCGGGCAATGGTGAGCGCCGGGCTTTTGCTGGCCATGCTCCGCTCCCTGCCCCGATATGTGGGCGCGGTCTCCCTGGCCTGTTTCCTGGTCTTTACCCTCCGCCCCGCCGGGGTGGGAGCTGTGCTCTACTACCTCTATATCACCTTGGGGGAACTCGTCCTGTCGGTGTCCAGCTTCTACGGCCTGGGACCGGTGGGAGAACTGGTCAACCGCTTTATGGCGCTGGTGCGGCCCTTCCTGCTCAGCAGCACCTATTACGGACTTGGCAATGTGCCCTCCACACTGTGCAACAGCTGGCTGACGGGGGCGCTCTGGCTGGTCCTCACCACGGGGCTGGGACTCATCCTGTTCCGGCGGAAAGAGATCCGATAGAAGGGGGAAACGTGAGCATGCTCATTCTGGCGGCGGTCCTGGCTCTGGTCTGTCTGGTGCTGGCCCTGCGTCTTTACGCCCTGGAGCGGGACATCCGCATCTGTGCAAGGCAGCTCCGCGCCGGACGGACCAGAGTGTCCATGGCGGCCCCCAACGCCGCGGCGGAGGAGCTGCTCACCGCCATCAACGGCCTGCTGGACCTGCGGGAGCGGGAGGAGGGGGATTACCGGCGGCAGGAGCAGGCCATCCGGCAGCAGATCGCCAATGTCTCCCATGACCTGCGCACCCCCCTCACCTCCATTCTGGGCTACCTCCAGCTGCTGGAGGGGGACGGTCTGACGGTAGAGGAGCGCCGGGAGTACCTGCACATCGTCCAGGGCAGGGCCAGGGCCCTCCAGAGCATGATCGTCAGCTTTTATGACCTCTCCCGGCTGGAGGGGGGCGAGTACCCGCTTGCCCGGGAGCGGGTGGACCTCTACCATGTGCTCAGTCAGCTGGTGGCCGAGTTTTACAATGACTTTGAGGGCTCCGGCTTTGACATGACGGTGGAGCTCCGGGAGGGGCTCCCGGCGGTGACGGCTGATCCGGCGGGTGTGCTGCGGGTCTTCACCAATCTCATCCGCAACGCCCTGGAGCACGGCCGGACGCGCATGTCCATCCTCCTCTATCAGGAGGGGGACGAGGTGGTGTCCATCTTTGCAAACGACGCCCCGGGGCTCACCCCCGAGGATGTGGAGCACGTCTTTGACCGGTTTTATACCGCCGACAAGATGCGTACGGGCCAGTCCACCGGTCTGGGCCTGGCCATTGTGAAGGCTCTGGCGGAGCGGATGGGCCATACCGTCACCGCAGAGCTGGAGGACGGGCTCTTCCAGGTGACGGTGCGCTGGCAGACTATGAAACAGTGACCGCAACATGCAAAAGCGCGCCCCGGGCAATGGCCCGGGGCGCGCTTGTTCTGTTCAGATGGTCCACTCGCTGTGGATGATCCCCACCAGACGGTAGCTGCCGGTGTGGTCCCGGTCGCTGAAGACCAGCTTGAGGGCGCACCAGTCCAGTCCGCCCACCTCCGGGTCCTGCCCCGGGAAATAGTATTCCAGAAAGCGGTCCTCCGGATAGGCGTCCCGGACATTTTCCAGGGAGTTGCCGGAGGAGAGCAGGGCGTCCACGCCGATCATGGGGGCCTGGGTGTAATCGATGTTGAAGACATAGGAGGTAAGATACTCGGGGAGGGTCATCGTGATGGCATCCCCCTTGCCCTGGGTGTAGCCCCACACATATGGAGTGCGGTTCATGCCCGCCTGGGAGAGCTGATCGGGCAGAAAGGTGAGGTCACTGCGGGGGTCCACGGTGGAGTAGGAGGTGAAGGTGACGCCCCGATCCGGGTCCACCAGGGCGGCCAGGGTCTGGAGATCCCCCGCCTTGAGGGCGGCGAGAACGCTGCTGCCCGCCTCCAGAAGGGGGGCGTTGCTGTCCGGGTCAATGGCGGAGGCCTGGGCGGTGAAAAGAACGGCGCTGGGCGCAGCGGAGGCGCTGATAGCGCCGGGGGCCAGAAGGCCGCGGCCGGAGAGCTGGCTGACGTTGAGAAGCAGTCCGGCAGAGGCGCCCAGCAGCAGCGCCAGGACGCACAGGAGGGCGCGTTGTTTCATAACAGTCTTCCTTCCGCCGGCGGTGGAGACCGCCGGGCAATGGGTTGGGGACGTCCGGATGGGCGATGGGCGCGCATTGGTCCCATGTCATGTATCATTATTTTATCGAAATGCAGGAAAAAATGCAATTACAAATGGTTACAACCGGAAAAGACAGATAGATTTCTTGCAAAGGGCCGAAAAAGATGGTAGAATCATGGTATCCTGATGATACTGGAGGCGAGCGGATGCAGCACCATGAGCTTCAATTTCACATCCAATGCAAGGAAGGCGACGTGGGACGATATTGTCTCCTGCCGGGGGACCCCGGCCGTTGCGAGAAGATCGCCGCCTATTTTGACGACCCGGTGAAGGTCCAGTCCAACCGGGAGTATACCATCTATACCGGCACGCTGCTGGGGGAGAAGGTCTCCGTGTGCTCCACCGGCATCGGCGGCCCCTCTGCCGTCATCGCCATGGAGGAGCTCCACGCCATCGGGGCGGACACCTTTATCCGGGTGGGTACCTGCGGCGGCATTGCGCTCCAGGTCCAGAGCGACGATGTAGTCATCGCCACCGGCGCCGTCCGCCACGAGGGGGCCAGCCGGGAATACGCGCCCATCGAGTTCCCTGCGGTGTCCGACTACCGGGTCCAGGAGGCGCTGGTCCAGGCGGCCAAGAACCTGGGCAAGCCCTGGCACGCCGGCGTGGTCCAGTGTAAGGATTCCTTCTATGGCCAGCACGATCCCGCCCGTATGCCGGTGAGCTATGAGCTCCAGGCCAAGTGGGAGGCGTGGAAGCGGCTGGGTGTCCTGGCCTCCGAGATGGAGTCAGCCGCCCTCTTCTGCTGCTCCGCCGCCCTGGGGACCCGCTGCGGCTCCTGCTTCCATGTGATTTGGAACCAGGAGCGGGAGGCCGCCGGTCTGGACCAGAAGGAGAGCCATGACCTCTCCGCCGCCATTGAGGTGGGGATCGAGGCCGTCAAGCTCCTCATTGAACAGGACCGAAAGGGCTGAACCCCTGATCTGACGCGCTGCGCCCGTGGAGGGCGGTCCTATGGACCGCCCTCCACGGGCGCTTTGCTGTCACGCCGTCACCGACTCTGCATGGGGCGCATAGGCTGGGCGGAGGAGGTGGTCCCATGGCGACGATCAGCCTTTGTATGATCGTGAAAAATGAGGAGAAGGTGCTGGGGCGCTGTCTGGACAGTGTGGCGGGGCTGGTGGATGAGATGGTCCTTGTGGACACCGGAAGCACCGATGGGACCAGGGCGCTGGCCCTTTCCTATACCGAGCGGGTCTATGACTTCCCCTGGCGGGATGATTTTGCCGCCGCCCGAAACTATGCCTTTTCCCTGGGTAGGATGGACTATCTCATGTGGCTGGATGCCGACGATGTGCTCCTGCCGGCAGACCGGGAGCAGTTCCTGGACCTCAAGCGGACCCTGCCCCCCGATGTGGATGTGGTGATGATGCCCTACCACAGCGGCCTGGACGGCGAGGGACGCCCGGTTTTCACCTGCTGCCGGGAACGGGTGGTGCGGAACCTGGGCCGGGACCTGTGGGAGGGGGCGGTCCATGAGGTCATTCCCCCCTTTGGCAGGGTGATCTGGTCCACGGCGGCGGTGACCCACCAGAAGGAGGGGCCTGGCGACCCGGACCGCAACCTGCGCATCTATGAGGGCAAGCGGGCACGGGGAGAGGACTTCTCCCCCCGGGAGCGGTTTTACTACGCCCGTGAGCTCCTGGACCACCGGCGGTATGCCGATGCGGCGGTGGAGCTGGAGCGATTCCTGGATCGGGGCGGCGGCTGGGTGGAGGACGAAATTGAGGCATGCCGCCTGCTGTCCCGGTGCCGCCGGGAGCAGGGGGATGGAGCGGGGGCGCTCCAGGCCCTGCTGGACAGCTTTCGCTATGACGATCCCAGGGCGGAGACCTGCTGTGCCCTGGGCGCTTGGTTCCAGGCCCGGGAGGACTGGCGCAGGGCCGCCTTCTGGTATGAGCTGGCCCTCACCCGGGAGCGGGATGACCGGCGCGGCGGTTTTGTCCGGCCTGACTGCTACGGCTTTCTCCCCTGCATCCAGCTGTGCGTGTGCCTGGACCGGCTGGGCCGGAGAGACGAGGCCGCGGCCTGGAACCAGCGGGCCGGACGCTATAAGCCGGAGGACCCGGCCTACCTGTGGAATCTGTCCTATTTCTCCTCTCATATCTGAAAAATCCCCTGTTTCCTACGGGAAGCAGGGGATTTTTCAGATATATGATTGACCGCACAACTATTTTGTGATATTCTGTACGGGCCTGAGCGCCCGGAACAGGGGCGGCGGGGTAAGAGAGAAAGGAGACAGGTGCTGTGGACGAGTCTGTATTTTTGGGACGGAACATCTCCATCGCCTATCGGATGGGCAACCGCTTCTATGACCGGGAGCTGGCCCCCATGGGGATCGGCTGCGGGCAGCAGTTTTTCCTCCTGCGGATCTACGAAAACCGTGGGATCAGCATGTACGACCTGGCCCGGATGGGACTTTTTGATAAGGGCACGGTGACCCGGGCGGTGCAGAAGCTGGAGGAGATGGGCTATGTCCGCTCCGAGGCCGATGTGTGCGACAAGCGTATCCGGCGGCTGTACGCCACCCAGGCGGCTGAGCCAGTGGTTCAAATGGGGTACGACGCCCGGGAGCGGTGGACTGCGCTGCTCACGGAGGGCATGACGCCGGAGGAGGCGGAGATGGCGCGGGGACTGCTGTCCCGCATCGCGGAAAACGCCATCCGGGCGTTGGAGCAGGAGGAGAGAGAACCATGTCATCAGAACGGTTGAGCACAGGCGCGCAGGGCGGGAACCCGCTGGGCTACGAGCCCATCGGCAAGCTGCTGCTGGCCTTTTCCGTACCTTCGGTGATCTCCATGCTGGTCAACTCGGTGTATAACATCGTGGATCAGATCTTCATTGGGCAGGGGGTGGGCGTACTGGGCAACGCCGCCACCACCATCGCCTTCCCGGTGGTCACCATCATGCTGGCCATATCCACCATGATCGGCTCCGGCGGCTGCGCCTATGCCTCCCTGCGGATGGGAGAGGGGGACGACGAGGCCGCCGATCGCACGTTGAACAACCTCTTTGTCCTGTCCATTCTGGCGGGCCTGGTCATGACGGTGCTGGGCCTGGTCTTTCTGGAGCCCATGCTTCGGGCCTTTGGTGCCAAGGATACGGTGATGCCCTACGCCAGGGACTATACTGCCATCATCCTCCTGGGCGCTCCCTTCAGCGTACTGTCGGTCTCCCTGTCCAACATGGTCCGGGCCGACGGCAGCCCCAGGATGTCCATGTACGGCATCATCATCGGCGCTGTCCTCAATACCATTCTGGACCCCATCTACATTTTTGTCTTCCACTGGGGGGTCAAGGGTGCGGCCATCGCCACCATCACCTCGCAGCTCATCTCTTCGGTGATCCTGAGTCTCTATTTCTGGAAGAAGGGCGTCCATATGCGCTTCGACCGGCGGTTCATGGGCCTGCGGGGGGAGCTGTGCGCCAGGATCTGCACCCTGGGCATCTCCTCCGGCATCACCCAGGGCGTGGCCTGCATCATGCAGATCGTGATGAATAACTCCCTCAAGTATTATGGCGACCTGAGCCCGGTGGGCGGTGAGACCGCCCAGGCGGCCATGGGCATCGTTATGAAAATCGCCATGATCCTGGGCTCTGTCTGTGTGGGCATCGGCGTGGGCTCCCAGGCCATCCTGGGCTTCAACCGGGGCGCACGGCACTTCCACCGGGTGCGCAGGACCTATCTCATCGCTGTGGTGGCGGCTACCGTTGCCATCACCGCCGGCTGGGCCGTCTGTCAGCTGGCTCCTGAGCAGATCCTTTCCCTTTTTGGGACGGGAGACCAGAACTTTACCGACTTCGGAGTCCGGTGTATGCGCACCTACATATTCGGCATTTTCTGCGCCGGGTTCCAGATCGTCTCCACCGGCTACTTCCAGGCCACCGGACAGCCCTTGAAGGCGTCGCTGCTATCCATGCTGCGGCAGCTGCTGCTGCTCATCCCCCTCATTCTCATTTTGCCTACCTTCTTCGGACTCACCGGCATCCTTTACGCCGGTCCCATCGCCGACATCAGCTCCGGAGTCATCGTGGCCCTGTTCATCGTCCCGGAGATGTCCAAGCTGAGCCGTCTGACGGCCCAGGAGGACGCCCGGCTCCCGCAGTCGTCATTATAAAAAAGGGTCCCGGTACCTTTGGTGTACCGGGACCCTTTCATGTTTTTTCAGTGACAGCCGGAGCAGTGGGAACAGTTTCCGCTGCATCCGCCGCCCTTTTTCCGGCTTTTTCGGATGGAGCGGACGGCCAGCCCCACGGCCAGGACCACGGCGGCCAGGGCGATCCCTTCTCCAATGGACAGCATAGGCAGCCCTCCTTTCTGTGAACAGATTCAAAATGGAGCGTTACTGCGCAGCGGCCACAGAGCGCAGGCCCCGAACGGCGTGCTCCCCCTGCCAGCCTTTCCGGAACAGCAGATAGAGGAGCCCGGCCAGGGCGGCCAGGGCTGCCACGGTGAAGACGCCAAAGCTGACCTGACCCAGCAGCAGCCCGCCCAACTGGTAGACGATCATGGAGATCACATAGGCGAAGCCGCACATGTAGCCGATGGCGCCCAGGGTCCACTTCCAGTTGTTCATCTCCCGCTTGATGGCGCCCATGGCGGCAAAGCAGGGGGCGCAGAGCAGGTTGAAGATCATGAAGGAGTAGGCGGAGAGGCCGGTGAAGGCGGCGGCGATGGCGGGATAGAGGCCGGAGGCGTCCTCCATGAGGTCGGCTTCGCCGGCGTACTGGAAGGCGATGCCGAAGAAGTTGACCACCTCCTCCTTGGCGATGAGGCCGGTGATGGTGGCGCAGGTGAGCTTCCAGGCGTTCTCACCCACCCAGCCCAGGGGGTAGAAGATCCAGCCGATGGCGCTGCCGATGCCGGCAAGCAGGGAGTGGTTCATGTCCTCCACCGCGCCGAAGGCGCCGTTTTCAAAGCCGTAGCCCATGAGGAACCAGAGGATGATGGAGGAGATGAGGATGACCGTGCCGGCCCGCTTGATGAAGGACCAGCCCCGCTCCCAGGTGCCCCGGAGCACGTTGCCGGCGGAGGGGGCGTGGTAGGCGGGCAGCTCCATGACGAAGGGGGCGGGCTCGCCGGCGAAGGCCCTGAATTTTTTCAGGAGGATGCCGGAGAGGACCACGGCGGCGATACCGATGAAGAAGGCGGAGACGGCTACCAGGGGGGAGCTGCCGAAAATGGCGCCGGCAAAGAGGCCGATGATGGGCATTTTGGCCCCACAGGGGATGAAGCCGGTGGTCATGATGGTGAGCTTGCGGTCCCGGTCCTGTTCAATGGTGCGGGAGGCCATGATGCCGGGGACGCCGCAGCCGGTGGCCACCAGCATGGGGATGAAGCTCTTGCCTGAAAGGCCAAAGCGGCGGAAGATGCGGTCCATAATGAAGGCGATGCGAGCCATGTAGCCCACGTCCTCCAGGATGGCCAGCAGGAAGCTGAGCACCAGGATCTGGGGCACAAAGCCCAGCACGGCCCCCACACCGGCCACGATGCCGTCCTGGATCAGGCCGTAGACCCAGCTGCCCTCGGCCACGCCCAGGGCGGTGAGGACGGAGCCGAACAGGCCGGGCACCAGCTCGCCGAAGAGGACGTCATTGGCCCAGTCGGTGCCCCAGGTGCCGATGCCAATGCCCCAGGGCTCGCCCTGGGCGGCACTGCCGTCAAAGAGGGCGGCGGGGGAGGTACCCATGGCGATGGCGTAAATGAGGAACATGACCACGGCGAAGATGGGCAGGGCAAGGACCCGATGGGTAACAATGCGGTCAATTTTGTCCGAGGTGGAAAGGCCGGCCCGGGACTTCTTCACGCAGCGGGCCATGACCTGGGAAATATAGTTGTAGCGCTCATTGGTGATGATGGACTCGCTGTCGTCGTCCATGGCCGTCTCGCAGTCTTGGATGAGCCCCTCCAACCGGGCGGCGGCGTCGGCGGAGAGGGTGAAGCCCTCCATGACCTTCTCGTCCCGCTCGAAGAGCTTGACGGCGTACCAGCGCAGAGCATTGGAAGGGACCACGTCCTTCACCAGCTGGGAAATGGAACCGAGGACCTCCTCCACTGGCTTGGAGAAGGTGTGCCGGGGGGCGAAGGGCTCCTTGGTCAGGGCCAGGGCGGCGGCCTTTTCGGCGGCGGCCAGGCAGCCCTCACCCCGAATGGCGGCGGTCTCCACCACCGGGCAGCCCAGGGCGGCGGAGAGCTTGGCGGTGTCGATCCTGTCGCCCTGCTTTTTGACCACATCGATCATATTGAGGGCCACCACCACCGGGATGCCTAGCTCCAGCAGCTGGGTGGTAAGGTAGAGGTTGCGCTCAATGTTGGAGGCGTCCACCAGGTTGAGGATGACGTCAGGGTGGTCGTGGATCAGGTAGTTCCGGGCCACCACCTCCTCCAGGGTATAGGGGGAGAGGGAGTAGATGCCGGGCAGGTCCATGACGGAGACGTCCTTACGGCCCTTGAGCCGCCCCTCCTTTTTCTCCACGGTGACGCCCGGCCAGTTGCCCACGAACTGGGCGGAGCCGGTGAGGGCGTTGAACATGGTGGTCTTGCCGCAGTTGGGGTTGCCGGCAAGGGCAATGGTGATAGACATATTGATTGATTCCTCCTCTGCGGGAGCATCCCGCTGACTCTTTCCGTCTTTGAAGGCGGTTGTCTGTTGCTAACTATGTGACAAAAGGGAAGGGCGGTCTCCCGCCCGGGCCAGACTTATTCCACTTCGATACACACAGCGTCGTCCTTGCGGATGGACAGCTCGTATCCGCGGACAGTGATCTCCACCGGGTCCCCCAGCGGGGCCACCTTGCGGACATAGACAGAAGTGCCCTTGGTGATACCCATGTCCATGATGCGGCGGCGCAGGGCCCCTTCGCCGTTAAGCCGGGTGACCTGCACGGTCTGGCCGACCTTGACATTCCTCAAAGTCATGATGCTTCCTCCTCTCTTTCTGTGTCAGACCAGGATACGCCCCGCCATGCTCTTGCTCAGAGCGATGCGGGCGTCCTTTACGCTGACGATCAGGTTTCCGCCCATCTCAGAGATCACGGTCACCTCTCCGCCCTCCACAAAGCCCAGGCTGTTCAGAAAATGGCGGACCTCATCCTTCCCATAGATCTTTTTCACGGTGCTGGTGCAGCCGGAAGGGGTCATAGTAAGCGGCATAATAACGATCACCTCTCATTTGAACCTGTCTGAAGATGTATGCTGCTGATGGTTAGCCATATCTAACCATCTTCCGGCGGTTAGTTTACCATTGCTAACCGCTGATGTCAATCCCCAAAATAAAAAAATACATTTTTTCCAAAAGGGAATTGGCTAGTGGTTGGGAACAGGGAGGGGCGGGACCGGGTCAAAGCCCTTGTACCGGTGTCCGAACTGTGTTACAATGACAAAAAGAGTGACCGGAGTTCTGGAGGTCGGGTCACGGGGCGAGGAGGAGAACCTGATTGAAGATCCAAGAATCGGCGGAGGACTATCTGGAGGCCATTTTGGTCATCCGGGAAAAGAAGGGGATGGTCCGCTCCATTGATGTGGCCCACCACTTGAACTATTCCAAGCCCAGCGTGAGCCGGGCCATGAGCCTGCTGCGGGAAAACGGGTATGTGACCATGGAGAAAGACGGCCTGCTGGAGCTGACCGAGGCCGGTATGGACATTGCCGTCCGGATCTATGAGCGTCATCGCCTTCTCACCGAGTGGCTTACCGCACTGGGTGTGCGCCCGGAGGTGGCGGCTGAGGACGCCTGCCGCATCGAACATGACATCAGTGAGGAGACCTTTGCCCGCTTGAAGGAGCATATCGGACCCATGGTGCAGCAGTAGATCCAATCTGTCGGTCCGGGCCGCCAAATTGAGGCTGATCCCGTCTGCTGGGTTCCGGCAGACGGGATTTTCTCATTTTCTCTTGACAGGGCGGGGGAGTCGTGGTATTCTCTTGTCAGTTAGTGATTGCTAACCAGAGAGAACGGGGCGTTGGCCCTGTCTCTTTTTCTACAATAGTTAGCTTTGACTAACTAATGGCGAAAGGAGAAGACCTGACTATGGAACGGACCTTGGACCAGATCCTGGCCTATCACTGTGCCCCCGTGCTGACCGGCCTGAAGCCGGCCAATCTCGTGGCCCTCTCCCAGGCGGAATTCCCCGATCTGGAGGGGCAACTGGAGGGTTATCGCCGGCTTTTTGCCCGGTGTGGCGTGGCATTTCGCACCATGTGTGGCTGTGGCCAGAACAGGCTGCTGCTCCTCTACCGGCCAACGAAACTGGAGCGGGCCCTCCGGGCGCCGCTGGCGGCGGTACTGCTGGAGCGGGACGGATACGGACCGGGAGATGGGCTGGAGACCATGCTGGACCGGCTGGGTCACAGGCTTCGGACCCAGGCCGAGTTCCCCCATGAGATCGGCTTGTTTCTGGGCTATCCGCCGGAGGATGTGGCGGGGTTCCAGCGCCACCGGGGCCGGGACTGCAAGCTGTGCGGCTACTGGAAGGTCTATTCCGATGTGGACCGGGCCAAGGCGCTCTTTCGGCGGTATGACCGGTGCCGGGACCGGCTGTGTGCCCAGCTGGCCGAAGGGAGGTCCCTGGCGCAGGTCCTCCAGGCGGCATGAGCCGCCGCAGAGTGTGAAAACCACTGACTTATATTGATACGGAGGGAATCTGACATGAGCAAGATGACTGTGATCTACTGGTCCCAGACCGGTAACACTGAGGCCATGGCCCAAGCCATCGCCCAGGGGGCGGAGGCTGCCGGTGCTGAGGTGATGCTTCTGACGGTGGACCAGGCCGAAGCATCTGACATCGCCGGCAGCGACCTGGTGGCCTTCGGCTGCCCGGCCATGGGGGCGGAGGTGCTGGAGGAGGACGAATTCGAGCCCTTCTTTGTCTCGGTGGAGGGGGCGCTCTCCGGAAAGAAGGTGGCCCTGTTCGGCTCCTACGGCTGGGGCGACGGCCAGTGGATGCGGGACTGGTGGGACCGTGTGGAACGGGATGGAGCCGTCCTCTACGGCGGCGAAGGGCTGATCGTCAATGAGACGCCTGACGGAGAGGCGCTGGAGCGATGCCGGAACTTCGGCGGCGGCTTTGCTGGCGCGTAAGTAAGGGGGCGGTGGGAATGGTCCTGTCTTCGGCGGCCACACGGTATCTGCTCGTCATCTACCGGCTCAGCGGCGAGGGCATGCCCGTCCGGTCAGTGGACATCTCCCGGGCTCTGGGTGTCTCACCGGCCAGCGTCGTCCATATGATGGGGGTGCTGGTGGCGGACGGTCTCATCTCTAAGCGCCACTATGGCCGGGTCCAGCTCACTGGAACGGGTATCTGGGTGGCCAATCAGCTCCACACCAAGTGCATGCTCCTGGAGTCCTTTCTGACCGAGCGGTTGGGGCTGTCAGAAGAGGTGGCCCGCCGGGACGCCGTGGCCTGCCTGTGCAGTCTTTCAGAGGAGGGGATTGAGGGCATCGTTCGGCGGGTCCTGCCGGACAGCGCTGCCCTCCTCCGCGCCGCGGGGGAATAGAAGCGGAAAAGATGGCGGACACTGTTGGCAGTGTCCGCCATCTTTTTCTGCTAGGGACAGGCTCAGGCCCGGTGGTCCTCCGGCACTTCGCCCATTTTGTAGGCCCGGAGGAGGGCCTTCAGGTCGTCCACCTGGCGCTGGAGCTCGCTGCCGATATCGGTGCCCGAGATCTTTACCCGGGTCTCCATGCGCTCGAAGACCTCGGAGGTGGAGGCGATATCCTTGTTTTCCTGGATGGCCTCCCGCTTGCCGGAGAAGGGCCTGTGGGAGACGATGCGGTAGCAGTTGGAATTGTAGATGAGGGTGTAGCCGGCGATGCCGGTGGTGGGCTGGTAGGCCCTGCAGAAGCCGCCGTCGATGACGATGAGCTTGCCGCTCCCCTTGAAGGGGCTCTCCCCCTTTTTGGACTTTACCGGCACATGGCCGTTGATGATGTGGCAGTGGGGACCGCTCAGGCCGAACTCAGCCAGGAGCATGTCGCACACAGAGGGATCATTATAATAAGTATAGTAGGCGTTTTTGGGTTCGGCCCAGGCCGACTCATCCTTGATAAGCCGCCGCTCGAAGGTGGTCATCTGCTGGCGACCGAAGAGGGGAGAGTTGCGGCCACACCAGAGGAACCACAGGAAGTCCTGGCCTGCGGTGCGCTCCGGAGTGCCCGGCTTGGCGTAGTAGCCCTGGCGGGCCACCGCCTCGGCATGGTCCAGGAAGGCCCGTCCGCCCAGGTCCTTACAGCCCACCATGCTGAATTTGCAGATCTGCCCGTCCTCGGTGAGGGGGACGCAGCCGTGGAGGAGGAGGTTTCCGTTGAAGACCTTATAGAGCCCGCCCTTGGAGTAGAGGAAGCGCACATGCTTTTGGAGCTTTTCGCTGCGCTCGAAGGACTCGGTGAGCTGGTCAATGAGGTCGCTCTCCTCGGGGGACAGGTCGTAGGGGTGTTCCCGGTCCACGGTGGGGAAGTCGGTGTCGGCCAGATCGTACTTCACGCCATGGATGGTGATGCACTTGTGGTCGTAATCGATCTTGTCCAGCAGCAGCCGGTCCTCCATGCCGAAGCCGGGATTGCGCAGGATCTTCTGTCCCTCCAGCTTGAAGAGAATGATGGTGATGGCCTTGTGCATCCGGGCGGCCAGGGCCTTGTCTTTCTCAGTGTAGTGGTCGGCGTCGTCTCCGGCGAACTTGGCCTCGAAGCAGGAGCAATCGCAGTCACGGTAGACCTCGTTGGCAAAGAGGGCCAGGGGACGCAGAGAGATACCGTAGCCGGTCTCGATGACCTCCAGATTGTTGTAGTGAATGGAATTGGAGAGTACGGTGGCCACCAGGGTGCGGCTGCCGGTGGCGGCCCCCATCCACAGTACGTCGTGGTTGCCCCATTGGATATCCACGTTGTGGTGCTCCATCAGGGCGTCCATGATGATGTCGGCCCGGGGGCCCCGGTCGAACATGTCTCCCACCATGTGAAGCCGGTCTACCACCATGCGCTTGATGAGATTGCACACAGCGATGATGAAGCCCTCGGCCCGATCAATGTCGATGATGGTGGAGATGATATTTTCATAGTAGTCCCGCTTATTGTGGAACTCATAGTTGGTGTTGAGCAGCTCGTCGATGATGTAGGCGTACTCCTTGGGGAGGGCCTTCCGGACCTTGGAGCGGGTGTACTTGGAGGTGACCAGACGGCAGATATCGATGAGACGGTGGAGGGTGATGCGGTACCACTCCTCCAGCTCCTCTAGACTCTCAGTCTGGGCGGCGATGACGCTGAGCTTTTCCTCGGGATAGTAGATGAGAGTGGCCAGCTGGTCCCGGTCAGCCTTGGAGACGCTGGTGGCAAAGAGGGCGTCTACCTTCTCCCGCACCACGCCGGAGGCCGAGTTGAGGATGTGGAGAAAGGCTTCGTACTCGCCGTGGACGTCGGAGATGAAGTGCTCGGTGCCCTTGGGCAGGTTCAGAATGGTCTGCAAATTGATGATCTCACTGCTGGCTGCCTGAACGGTGGGGTACTGGCGGGAGAGCATCTGCAAATAGCGCAGATCTGGGGTTTTGGTGTTCATCCGGATCAAGCCTCCTGTTTCGGCTGTAATATCACCCTGATTGTACCACCACTTTGGAAGAAAAGGTAGTATTTTTTCACGATATATGCCATAAAAAATGCAAAAATCAAAACGAAAATACCCTCTTTCTTGCGGAAATCGTTTGCGGCTCGAACCATGGGGGACAGCCTTTTGAACGACTGGCAGCTTCCTTTCGTTGGGAAGCGGCAGGTCGTCAGGCCCCCGGGGACCGGAAAACCCGCAAAAGTGTATAAAGGATGGGGGGAAGAGATGGCTTTTCCTGTCAAAATATCGCTTGACTTCCCGGAACGGGCATGTTATAATTCCAAATTGCGCAGGTGTATTCTGCGCCTGGTGGAAAAGTGGGTGGAAAACTCCGCTTTCCATTGGGACATCTGAACTCAAGGGGGATGACGGTTTGCTCAGTGAACTCAGAACCGGACCCCGGGTGGTGGGCGCCAAGCAGACCCGCCGCGCTCTCAGCGATGGAAGGGCCGTTCGGGTCTATCTGGCAGAGGACGCCGACCCGGGTGTGACCGGACCCATCGAGAGCCTGTGTGCCGAGCGGGGCGCACAGGTCGTCCACGTTCCCGCCATGCGGGAGCTGGGCCAGGCTTGCGGCATTGCCGTGGGAGCCGCCGTGGCGGCCCTGGTCCGCTGAATGTGGTTTTAACGGAATAATTTTCTGTTGTTCCGTTAAAATATATTTTTGACTGAAAATGCGAGAAAGGAGGAACCATTCATGCCTACGTTCAACCAGCTCGTCCGCAAGGGCCGCGAGAAGGTGACCTACAAGTCCACCTCCCCCGCCATGCAGCACGGCCTGAACACCCTCAAGAACCGCGAGACCGACCTGCCTTCTCCCCAGAAGCGCGGCGTGTGCACCGCTGTTCGTACCTCTACCCCCAAGAAGCCTAACTCGGCCCTTCGTAAGATCGCCCGTGTGAAGCTGACCAACGGTTACGAGGTCACCGCCTATATCCCCGGTGTCGGCCACAACCTGCAGGAGCACTCTGTGGTCATGATCCGCGGCGGCCGTGTCAAGGACCTGCCCGGCGTGCGTTACCACATCATCCGCGGCTCTCTGGATACCCAGGGCGTCAACGGCCGTATGCAGGCCCGTTCCAAGTACGGCACCAAGCGTCCCAAGGCCGGCAAGAAGTAAGAGACTGCTCCGCCCCAGAATGCCGCAGGCATTCCACGCAACTATGAACGACTTTCGCGCTCGAAGCGCAAGGCAGTTGTCCTTGCAGAAGCGCTTACCTATATAATAGGGGGCGTTTTCCTGTGAGGCACTGGACAAGCAGGCACTTGTCTTACACGGGGGCTTTTGAAAGCCTTCGAGTACCTATGAAATCATACTGTGAAGGAGGGAAGCAAAGTGCCCAGAAGAGGAAACGTACCCAAGCGGGAGGTCCTGCCCGATCCCCTGTATAACTCCGTCCTGGTGACCAAGCTGGTCAACAGCATCATGCTGGACGGCAAGAAGGGTGTCTCCCAGAAAGTGGTCTACGGTGCTTTCGACATTATCAAGGAAAAGACCGGTAAGGAGCCCCTGGAGGTCTTCACCACCGCTCTGGAGAACATCATGCCGTCCCTGGAGGTCAAGGCCCGCCGCGTGGGCGGCGCCACCTACCAGGTGCCCATCGAGGTCCGGCCTGAGCGCCGTCAGACCCTCGGTCTGCGCTGGCTCACCACTTACGCCCGCAACCGCAGCGAGAAGACCATGAAGGAGCGTCTCGCCGGCGAGATCATGGATGCCGCCAATAACCTCGGTTCCGCGGTCAAGAAGCGCGAGGATACCCACAAGATGGCCGAGTCCAACAAGGCCTTCGCGCATTACCGCTGGTAATAAGGAGTTATTAGAGTATGCCTAGGAAAGTTACCTTAGAGAATACCAGAAATATCGGTATCATGGCTCACATTGACGCCGGTAAGACCACCACCACTGAGCGCATCCTCTACTACACCGGCGTCAACTACAAGATCGGTGAGACCCATGATGGCACCGCCACCATGGACTGGATGGCTCAGGAGCAGGAGCGCGGCATCACCATCACCTCCGCCGCCACCACCTGTTACTGGAATGGTTCCAAGAACCAGTTCCCCCAGACCCGTCTGAACATCATTGACACCCCGGGCCACGTGGACTTCACCGTGGAGGTGGAGCGTTCCCTGCGCGTGCTGGACGGCTCTGTGACCGTCATGTGCGCCAAGGGCGGCGTGGAGCCCCAGTCTGAGACTGTGTGGCGCCAGGCCGACAACTACAAGGTCCCCCGGATGATCTATGTCAACAAGATGGTCATCATGGGCGCTGACTTCTACAACGTGCTCAACATGATCCATGACCGCCTCAAGTGCAACGCCGTGCCCATTCAGCTCCCCGTCGGCAAGGAGGATACCTTCCGGGGCATCATCGACCTGGTCGAGATGGATGCTGATATCTACTACGATGAGATGGGCAAGGATATGCGTGTGGAGGAGATCCCCGCCGACATGATGGAGCTGGCCCTGGAGTACCGGACCAAGCTCATCGACGCCTGCGCCGACCTCTCCGACGAGATCATGGAGCTGGCCCTGGAGGAGCAGCCCATCCCCGAGGAGCTGATCCGCAAGACCATCCGTCAGGCCACCATCGACAACCTGATGGTGCCCGTGGTCTGCGGCACCTCTTACCGCAACAAGGGTGTGCAGAAGCTGCTGGACGCCATCGTGGACTATATGCCCTCTCCTCTGGATATCCCCGCCATCGACGGTGTGAATCCCGAGACCGAGGAGGAGGATACCCGTCCCGCCGACGACAACGCCCCCTTCTCCGCCCTGGGCTTTAAGATTGCCACCGACCCCTATGTGGGCCGTCTGTCCTTCATCCGCGTGTACTCCGGCGTGCTCAACACCGGTACCTCCGTGCTCAACTCCACCAAGAACCAGAAGGAGCGCATTGGCCGTATCCTCCAGATGCACGCCAACCACCGCGAGGACATCGAGACCGTCTACTCCGGCGACATCGCCGCCGTGGTCGGCCTGAAGAACTCCACCACCGGCGACACCCTGTGTGATGAGAAGCACCCCATCATCCTGGAGTCCATGGAGTTCCCCGAGCCCGTTATCCGCGTCGCCATCGAGCCCAAGACCAAGGCCGGTCAGGAGAAGATGGGCCTGGCGCTGGTGAAGCTGGCTGAGGAGGACCCCACCTTCCGGACTTGGACGGATGAGGAGACCGGTCAGACCATCATCGCCGGCATGGGTGAGCTGCACCTCGAGATCATCGTTGACCGTCTGCTTCGCGAGTTCAAGGTTGAGGCAAACGTAGGTGAGCCGCAGGTTGCTTACAAGG
>NZ_JAPFEA010000140.1 GCF_026169115.1 Intestinimonas sp.
CCTCCGGGGAAATGCTGGTGCCTCCGGCCGGAATCGAACCAGCGACACGGGGATTTTCAGTCCCCTGCTCTACCAACTGAGCTAGAGAGGCAAATGGCGACGCGGAAGGGACTTGAACCCTCGACCTCCGGCGTGACAGGCCGGCGTTCTAACCAACTGAACTACCGCGCCATTTTGGTTTTGGGTCAGACCCATGGTGGGAACAACAGGGCTCGAACCTGTGACATCATGCTTGTAAGGCATGCGCTCTCCCAGCTGAGCTATGCTCCCCTGTTGGCCGCTCTTGTCAGACGGCGAAAGTTATTATAGCAAGCACTTCCCGTTCTGTCAACACTAAAATCAAAAATTTTCATTTTTTCTTTCCCGTCCGCCGGGAAGGGGCCGGAGCGCCCCTCCCGGACGGGAAAGAAATCAATCCTCGGTGGCCTCGGCCAGCAGGTCTATCAGCTCCTCTTTGGAGAAGTGGTAGACCTTGTCGCAGAACTGGCAGGTGAGGTCGGCAGAGCCCTCCTTGTCGATCATGTCTTGAAGCTCGGCCTTTCCCAGACTGATGACGGCCTGGGAGACCCGGTCCCGGTCACAGTAGCACTTGTAGGAGACGGGGACCCGGGAGAGCAGCTCGGGTTCCATGCCATCCAGCAGCCGGGAGAGCACGCCGGCGGCGTCGGCCCCCTGCCGGAGGACCTCAGTGACCGGGCCCAGTCGGCGGACGGCCTCCTCCAGCCGGTCGATGGTGGAGTCGTCGGCGCCGGGGAGGAGCTGGAGCATGTAGCCGCCGGCGCAGAGGACGGACTGGTCGGTGTCCACCAGGACCCCCAGGCCGCAGGCGGTGGGGGTCTGTTCGCTGGCGGCGAAGTAGGCGGTGAGGTCTTCGGCGATCTCGCCGCTGACCAGGGGGACGCTGCCCACGTAGGGCTCCTTGAGGCCAATGTCCTTGATGAGGGTCAGAAAGCCGTCGGTGCCCACGCCGGAACCCACATCCAGCTTGCCGGGGGCCTTCAGGGGAAGCTCCACTTGGCCATTTTGCAGGTAGCCCCGCACGTTGCCGTCCGAGTCAGACACGGCGATGATGCTTCCCAGAGGTCCGCCCCCCTTGATGCGCAGGGTGACGGAGCCCTTCTCCTCCTTCATGGCAGCGCCGATCATGGAGCAGCCCATGAGGCTGCGGCCCAGGGCGGCGGTGGCCAGGGGGGAGAGCTTGTGGATCTGGCGGGCGCGCTCCACCAGATCCTTTCCAGTGACGGCGATGGCCTTTACGGCCCCATCGCCGGTAATCATGCGTACAATTTCATCCATAGATGCTTATGATTCCTTTCGGGCTGCAAAAAATATCCGGTCCTCGCCGGGTCTTGGAGACCGCAGCTTCCGGTCACCATAGACGTGAATGTGGGAAAAGCCGGCCTGACGGAGCATGCCGGTGAGCTCCTCCCTGGTGTAGGCCCGCTCCTGGTGGACCTCCTCCTCCCGCCGCCAGAGTCCGTCGGGCTGACGGAAAAAGAGGTCGAAGCCGTAGGTGCAGATACGGCTGCGCCGGGCATAATCGGCCCGCCAGACGCAGTAGGTGTCCTCCGTCTCATCGATGAACATGCCGCCGTCCAGTCCCTCCAGCTTCTCCGGCGTGTTGACGTCAAAAAGGAAGAGACCGCCGGGCATCAGGAAGAGGTGGACCCGTTCAAAGGCCCGGAGCAGATCCCGGGGGCGGGTGACATAGTTCACGCTGTCCAGGCAGCAGACGCAGGCGTCGATGGTGCCGTAAAGGTCCAGCTCCTCCATGGGCTGCTGGAGAAACATGGGGGGGATGACGCCGGTGAGAGCCCGGGCCTTTTCAGCCGCCACCGTGAGCATCTCCGCCGACAGATCCACCCCGATCATCTCATAACCCCGCTGGGCCAGCAGGCAGGTCATGGTGCCGGTGCCGCAGGCCAGGTCCAAAACGGTGTGGATGGGGATGGAGCAGCGGGCGAAGTGCTTTTCCAGATAGTCGGCCCAGGCGTCGTGGTCCACGTCCGTGGTGAGGGCGTCATACCGGAGGGCCAGGGACTCGTAGCTGCTCATGCCTCGTCTCCGGCCTGGGCCCGGAGCTCCTTGGCCCGGGGCAGCACCTGCCGGTATCCGTCGGCGCCGTAGTTCAGGGCCCGGTTCACCCGGCTGATGGTGGCGCTGCTGGCGCCAGTGCGTTCCAGAATATCATTATAGATCATGCCGTCATTGAGCAGAAGGGCAACCTCGAAACGCTGTTCCATGGCCTTCAGCTCGGCCACGGTGCACAGGTCCTCGAAGAAACGCTTGCACTCGTCCAGATCCCGCAGAGTCAGGATGCTCTCATAGAGCAGGTCGCCATTCTCTTTGGTTTTTTTCGTCATAAGGGGAAAACACCCTCTTTCGTAGTCCTGAGCCCGCCAAACGGGCCCTGTGATGTTGGCGGCGGGTCCCTCCTCCCGGGGGAGGCTGTACCAGTTCAATTTTACTACACCGGTTTATCGAAGTAAAGGATAAAATGAGGCAGTGTCCCGCTTTTGGGGGGCGCATAGACTGAAAAGAGGAGGGATGACCGGTGTGGAAAGACATATGCTGGAAGGAGAGCCTGGATCGGGAGGGGGAGCCGGTGCTGGAGCTGGAGCTGGCGGTCCCCCTGCCGATGGAGGAGGACCGGGGGGCGGTGCGGATGGGACGCTGGTGCGCCCGGCTGGGTGCGGTGTGGTACCGCTGCTGGGCGGGAGCCTTCTATCAGTCGGCCTGCGCGGCCTGGACGGAGGCCAGGGCCCAGGCCCGTCCGTTTCGCCCCTGGGAGGCCGGGCTGACATGGAAGCTGACCCGGGAGGACAACAAGGTGTGCAGCCTGTGGCTGGAGGGCAGGGAGCGGCGGGGCGGCGGGGAGACCCGGACGGTGCGGACCACCATGACCTGGACCCGGCGGGACGGTCTTCCCCGCACCCTGGCCCAGTGTTTTCCGGCATCGGAGCCCTGGCGGGAGGAGGTCCTGGAGCAGATTCGGTCCCAGCTGGAGGAGCGCAGGCGAGAGGGTGTTTTCCTGGCCCGGGACGCTGGGGACCGGGCGGCGGTCCGCTTTGACCCGTCCCGGTTCTTTCTGACGGATACCGGTCCGGTCCTCTATTATCCCATGGGGGCGCTGGGGCCGGTGAGCAGCGGCATCCTGGAATTTGCGCTGGATGAAAACCTGGGAACAGATCGTTCAAATGGCCAGAAAAATCCTGGAAAAGCCTAAAAATGGAAAATTTTTTCTTGCATCTCTAAGGGCGATGGAATATAATACATCAGTTCACGGAACGTGAAAGATACAGGAGGGAACCACAATGGTCAAAGCGATCGTGGGCGCCAACTGGGGCGACGAGGGCAAAGGGAAGATCACCGACCTGTTTGCGGAGGGATCTGACGTTGTCGTCCGGTTCCAGGGCGGCGCCAATGCCGGCCATACCATCATCTGCAACTATGGGAAATTTGCCCTGCATCAGCTGCCGTCGGGCGTTTTTTATCCCCATATCACCAATATTATCGGAAATGGCGTGGCGCTGGACGCGCCCAAGTTTCTGGAGGAGCTCCGGCACCTGCGGGAGGGCGGCGTGCCCGCCCCCCACATCATCATCGACCAGCGTACCCAGGTGCTGATGCCCTATCATGTGCTCCAGGACCAGTACGAGGAGGAGCGGCTGGCCGGTCACGCCTTCGGCTCCACCAAGTCGGGTATCGCCCCCTTCTACGCCGACAAATACGCCAAGTACGGCATCCAGGTCTGCGAGCTCTTCGACGAGCCCCGCCTCATGGAGCGGCTGGAGCAGGTCTGCGCCATCAAGAATGTGCTCTTCGAGCACCTCTACCATAAGCCTGCGGTGGACCCCAAGGCCCTTTTTGACCAGATCACCGGCTGGCGGGATCAGATCGCCCCCTATGTGGGCGACGGCATGGGCTTTGTGAAGGAGGCCCTGGCTGAGGGCAAACGGGTCCTGCTGGAGGCCCAGCTGGGCGCCATGAAGGACCCTGACTTCGGCATCTACCCCTTTACCACCTCCTCTCACACCCTGGCCGGCTTCGGCTGCATGGGGGTGGGGGTGGCTCCCCAGGACATCAAGAGCATCACCGCCGTCACCAAAGCCTACTCCAGCGCCGTGGGCGCAGGCGTTTTCGTCTCCGAGCTCTTCGGCGGCGAGGCGGAGGAGCTCCGCCGCCGGGGCGGCGATGCCGGGGAGTACGGCGCCACCACAGGCCGGCCCCGCCGGGTGGGCTGGTTTGACGCCGTGGCCACCCGCTACGGCTGTAAGGTCCAGGGCGCCACGGAGGTGGCCCTCACCGCCGTGGATGTGCTGGGTTATCTGGATGAGATCAAGGTCTGCACCGGATATGAGATCGATGGGAGGATCACCCGGGACTTCCCGGTCACCCCGCAGCTGGAGCGGGCCAGGCCGGTTTATACCACCCTGCCCGGATGGAAGTGCGACATCCGGGGGGAGACCGATTACAGCCGCCTCCCCGGGCGGACCAAGGATTACGTGGACTTTCTGGAGCGGGAGATCGGCGTGCCCATCACCATCGTCTCCACCGGTCCCAAACGCCATGAAATTGCCTATCGAAGGTAAAAATGCTTTTGTTAGAAACGTGCAGAGAACATCTCTGCACGTTTTTTCTGTTTCAACGACAAAACTGTAAATTAGTTACAGCGGGAGAAAGCGTGAAACGGCTAAATTGGTGGGACCACTTGAGAAGGTCCGTTTTTGGCCACTTTTCGACTCAAAAAGTGACGATTTTTTCTCCACTTAATATACAAACAGGCGTTGCGAACAGTGGAACAGAGACGGAAAAACAGGGAAAAACGCGAAAAAGCAAAAAGGAAAGAAACGGCGTAATGATTGGGCTGCAGCGGGTTTGAGGGCTTTTGGTTGAAGGGCGAGAGGGTCAGTTGACAAACGGCGTTTTTCGTATATAATGGGAACCGAAATTGTGAACAAATTGTGTTGGGGTTTGTTCATGGTTGCAAATGATTAAGGAGGGAAACGCATGTTCAAAAAGTTTACCAATGGCTGCGTACGGGTCGTCAACCGCTGGCTTCCTGATCCGTTCCTGTTCGCCGTCATCCTGACTGTTGTGGTCTTTGTGGCCTCGATGGTGGGTACCCAGCAGGGCCCTGTGGACCTGGTGAATGCCTGGGGCAATGCCAAGGGCTTCTGGGGTCTGCTGTCCTTCTCCATGCAGATGGCTCTGGTGCTGGTGCTGGGCTCTGCCATGGCTTCCGCCAAGGTCTGTAAGAAGATCCTGGGCGCCATTGCTTCCATCGCCAAGGACAAGAAGAGCGCCATCCTGGTCACCACCTTCGTCTCCACCGTCTGCTGCTGGCTCAACTGGGGCTTCGGCCTCATCGCCGGCGCTCTGCTGGCCAAGGAGGTCGCCCGCCGTGTGAAGGACGTGGACTACCCCCTGCTCATCGCCTCCGCCTACTCCGGCTTCGTGATCTGGCACGCCGGTCTCTCCGGCTCCATTCCCCTGCAGATGGGCGCCGAGGGCGGTACCGAGATCCTGGGCGTGGCCTATTCCGCCCCCATCACTTCTACCATCTTCCACCCCGTGAACCTGGGCATGGTGCTGGTCATCCTCATCCTGATGCCCCTCATCAACTACGCCATGCATCCCGATGCGGCCCACACCATCACCGTGGACCCTGCCCTGCTGGTGGAAGAAGAGGAGAAGGTCTACACCATCGATACCCCCGCTGAGAAGATCGAGCACAGCAAGATCCTCTGGGTCATCACTCTGGTGCTGGGCTTTGCCTATATCATCTACTACTTTGCCACCAAGGGCTTCAACCTGGACCTGAACATCGTCAACATGATCTTCATGTTCCTGGGTATCCTGCTCCACGGCGATCTCCGCAAGTACGTGGACGCCATCGGCGAGGCCGCCGGCGGCGCTGCCGGCATCCTGCTCCAGTTCCCCTTCTACGCCGGCATCATGGGCCTGATGGTGGCCGCCAATCCCGAGACCGGTGTCTCCCTGGCCTCCATCATCGCCAACTTCTTCACCAATATCTCCAACAACATCACCTTCCCCATGCTGACCTTCCTCTCCGCCGGTATCATCAACTTCTTTGTTCCCTCCGGCGGCGGTCAGTGGGCTGTGCAGGCTCCCATCGTGATGCCTGCCGCCACCGAGATGGCCATCGACTATGGTCGTTCTGCCATGGCCATCGCCTGGGGCGACCAGTGGACCAACATGATCCAGCCCTTCTGGGCTCTGCCCGCTCTGGGTGTGGCCGGCCTGTCCGCCCGCAACATTATGGGCTACCTGGTCATCGTCCTGCTCTTTACCGGTGTGGTCGCCTGCGGCGGCTTCCTGGTGTGGGGCCTGTTCTTCTAAGCATCAAAACCCAACGAGCCAAAAACCGCCCGGACCAGAGGTCCGGGCGGTTTTCTATGTTCGAGGGGGGCGGCACCAAAGCCGGCCGGGTACATAGAATGGAGTGAGGCGGAGCAAACCGCCCTGCCTTTGACCAACGCCATTTTAGGAGGTATTGCAATGCCTGAAAAGGTCGTGCCTGGTCCCGTGCAGGACAGCGCCTGCATCCGGGAGGCCGTGTGCATACACACCAAGAAGATCTTCGACAGCTGCAAGGAGGAAGATATAGCACTTTATAAACAAATATTCCGATGACCAGAAGGGAATGGGGGAGGCACTGGGTCAGTTGGCGTTGAGGTCGAAGTGGAGGCGGAAGTCGGTAGGCTTGCTCTTTTTGTCCTTGGCATACCAGACCACCTCGAACACACTCCGAAGCAGGGCGTTTCGGTGGGCCGGATCGGATTCCTGATAGGCGTCCAGCACAGCCTGGATGCGGGCGGCCAGGACCGCCGGATCTGTCAGTTGGGCGGCGTGGATAGCCCGCTGGAGGGAAGCAATCTCTCGCTCCAGCAGAGAAAGCCGGGCCTTTACCTTCTCCATGCGCTCCCGGAAGGTGGGCACGTCGTAGACCCCCTGCTCCAGCAGGTCGTAGAGCCGTCCCTTCTGCACCTCGGTGGCCGCCGCCTCCTTCTGAAGGGTCTCCAGACGGGCCTCTTGGTAATCGGTCCCCTTGACCGCCACCGCCGGCTTGGCCACAGAGAGCTCCGCCAGCAGTTTGGACAGGTGGTCCAGGATGGCCTGCTCCACCAGGTCGAACTTGGCGCTGGCACAGCAGCCGGGGGTGTTGCACAGCAGATAGGGCTGCTTGGTGCCCACCGCCATGCGCTGCATGTGGCGCCCACAGTTGGCGCAGCGGACCAGCCCGGCTAGGGGGCTCCGGACGGTACCGTCGTTGGAGGCCGGGATATACCGGCCCGCCATCACCGCCTGGGCCTTGTCGTAGAGCTCTCTGGAGACGATGGCGGGGTGGAGACCGTCCACGATGGTCCACTGCTCACGGGGCTGGTAGATGGTGATGTGCTTGGGGTTGCCTTTACTGCCCTTGCGGATGTGCTTCTTCTGGTCCCAGACGATTTTACCGGCATAGGTGGGATTTTTGATGATATTGGCCACAGAACTCCGGCTGAAGGCATCGGTGCGCCGGGGCTTTGCCCCCAGGGAATTGATGTGGCGGGCGATGGAGACGCACCCAAAGCCGTCTACATACATTTCGTACATCATGCGGACGAACTTGGCCTCCTCCTCCACGATCTCCAGGGTGGGCTTACGGTCCACGGTGACTTTCCGGTAGCCGTAGGGGGCGTTGGCCACGTAGCAGCCGTCCTGGATGGTCTGGCGCAGGCCGCGGCGCAGGCGCTTGTTGATGATCTTGTACTCCCGGCGGGACATGAAGGTCTTGAACTCCGCCATCTCGTCGTCCAGATCATCGGAGAGGTCGTAGGTCTTCTCCGGGGTGACGATGAGGGTGCCCGACTCCCGGAAGGCGTCCAGGATGATGCCCTGGTCCTTCATACGGCCCCTGGAGAGCCGGTCCAGGTCCATTACCAGCACGGCGTCATACTTGCCCTCCTCCACGTCCTCCAGCAGCCGCAGCATCTCCGGACGGGCGTATAGGCTCTCGCCGCTGACCACCTCGTAGTAAGTCTCAATGATGTGGACTCCGTGGGCGGCAGCATACTCCGCCAGGGCCTTTCGGTGCTTGGAGAGCACCTCCTCTGTGTCCATACCCTCCTCCATCCGGGACTTGCGCAAATATTGGGCGGCATCCATAGTATCACCTCGCTTTAGAATAGGACAAATGTTCGGCAATAATTCATCATGTCAATGTTTAGCTTTGCACTAAATTTGGCTGGGCGTTTGTAGTCCTCCAAACTGTATGCTATAATAAAAATAGTCAGACATGGCCCAGCCAAACGGCGGAGGCTGTTTCGTATCCTCCGACTCTAGGAAAGGAGGATCTGCCTATCGTGGTAACCTATTCCGACCTGTTTCTTTTCGGGACTTTTGTGGTCAGCGTCATTGAACTTATGATGAATGTAAAAAAGAAGTGATCGCCGGGACCCTGACAAGTTCGGCGACCACTCCAAGCACATAACAGGGCTGGCCATGTCTGACACAATGCCCCTGTCTTTATTTTAGCCGCTTGAGGCGGCGCTGTCAATCGAAACAGGGGAGTAAGAGGCCGGGGCCTGGGTGGCCCCGGCCTCGTTACGTTCTGTCAGTCGCCGTAGTGGGTCCGGCACTGGGCGATCTCCACCCGGCCCTCCCGAATGCGGTAGACCAAACGGTGGGTGCCGTCGATGCGGCGGCTCCACCATCCGCTGAGGTCGCCCTTCAGGGCCTCCGGCTTGCCAATGCCGGTATAGCCGTTCCGGTCCACGTCCTTGAGCAGCTGGTTGATCCGCTTCAGGATCTTCCGATCCTGCTGCTGCCAATAGAGGTAGTCCTCCCATGCCTCTTCGCCCCAGATCTTAACCATCCTCCACCTCGAGCAGTTCGTGGGCCGAGCCGCCGGCGGCATCCAGCTGAGCCACAGCACGGCGCAGGTGGGACTGGTTCACTGCGGAGAAGAAGGGATCCATGCTCACCTCGAAGGGGAGACCGTGGCGGTAGACACACTGCTTGAGGAACATGGTGGTGGCGGTGGTCATATTCAGGCCCAGGTCATTGAACAGGGACTCGGCGTCCTTCTTCAAATCGTCGTCGATGCGGATGTTGAGATTGGCCATACGATCAGCTCCTTTTGGGATAGTATAACACAATGTACGCACAACATCAACATGGATTCGGCGTCCAACATGGACACCGTTTATTCTATTTATTTTTGTGCTTGGATGTACGCAAACATACAACTTTTGCGCTTGTTTCCTCTTAGATTGAAACATCCCTTCGAGAGGAGACCTGTATATGGCACAGAAGGATAATCTGACCGAGGCGCTGGCGCTGTTCCGGCAGCTCCAGGAGGAGAAGCAGCTTACTTGTCTTGCGCATCTACGATCCCTTTCAGCTGGGCCAGTACCAGAGACTGTTGCTCAGGCGTGAGTCTCCCAAACAACTGAACAAACTCCGCTTCACGCCCGTTGGCCGGTTGGTCAGCGGGCTTTTTTTCATCACCAGTCAGGAGGTATTCCACTGAGGTTTCTAAAGCTTCGGCGATTTGGGGGATACGCTTCATATAGGACTCCGATTTTCGGCGACGCCATTCGCTTACTCTTTGGGGCGCAATATTTAATGCATGGGCAAAATCTCTTTGTTCTTGGTACTTTTTATTCGCTAATTCAAAGATTCTGTCGACAATGTCCATCGCAATCACCCCCCTTAGTCAGTTTTAATAAATCTTTGCAACAATAATTGTGCAACAAACTAATAATCACGAAAAACGTGTTTTGTGATTGACAATCACAAAAATCAGGATTATGCTTATGCCAGAGGTTGACAAGAGGTCAGCAGGGGAGGGAATAGAAAAGGCAAGCAACCGAAGCTGCTTGCCTGATGCTTTGGATGAAAATAGGTGGGGCGACACTCCCACATCTCCACAAATGGGCGACGGCTGCCCGTTCCGTCCTCTATTTCCATTCAAATCATTCTACGCTTTTTGCAACTATACTATACCACATTTTTGACTTTTAGTCAATCTTCTTCAGTGTGCCCTTTGCAATGTCAGTGTGCCCTTTGCAATGTAATTGGAAACCCGCCTGGGATTAAGTACATAAAGCGAACGTGCGAAATATACACCCCGCCCGGAAAGACTGACAGCTACCTTCACATACTCACCGTCAATCAGAAATTCCTTGACGTACTCAATGGAGCTGTCGGTTGGATTTGTACCGACATAATCAGGATAGGCGAGAATGTTGATCAGCTCAGTGCCATACTTTGCAAAATCAGAGGGGTGAGAGCTCCTCATATGCTCCAGGTTGGAGTCACCAAGGTAGATGTTTGGGTTTACAGGCGCGGCAAGGCCCAGTAGCTTGGCCACCTGCGCGGTTACTTTTCCAACGACCCTTATGGCTGACCACTCCCTTGCCCCTGTTTCCTGCGGGCCAGCTTCATCTCGATGAGAAGTTGGATCTCCTCCTGGTCCTCAGGTGAAAGCATCTCCAGCTTTTGAAGAAGGTCTGGGTTCGACGAGGATTTCTGGTCAGTGGGTGCGATTTTATGCGGAGGGGCGGTGTCCCGCAGGCGTATTTCCCCCTTGATGTGTGGGATCGGGTCCCCGCATATGTCCTCTTCGGACACATCAAATTTTGCGGCGATCATGGTGACGGTCCGCTTCTGGGGCCGGGAAACTCCGCTCAGCCAGTTGGCCACAGAGGACGGAGAGCAGTTGAGCTCCTTCGCCAGCTGATAGTTGGTCAGGCCGTAATGCTCCATGAGATATTTCAGGTTTTGTGCAAAGCCCATAAAATAAAACCTCCGATTTTGGAATATAGTATTCCAAAGTTGGAATATGCTTAGGCCAGAGGTTGACAAGAGGTCAACAGGGGGGAGGTGACATAAATGAGGTGCGAAAACTGTTGGGTCCTTAAAGTAAAGGATGAGGAGATCGAGCAGCTGAAACGACAACAAAAGGCGACGCTCGAAACCATGCAAATGGCTTTTACCCTTGTTTC
>NZ_JAPFEA010000145.1 GCF_026169115.1 Intestinimonas sp.
CCTGCAACGGTCACCTTTGGATAATGCATGAGATACTTTTGGTTTTAGCCGTCAAATATCCTTTCTGCCGCTGTTAGCACGTCAGTAATTTGGATGAAATGGACTCGACCTGATATAATGCTTTTTTAGAGGTGAAAGGACATCTTGCCTCTCGGATGCAGCTGGCAGAGGAGGTCAGCCTGCCGCTGCGCGGCCACATGGGTGTAGATTTGTGTCGTCGAAATGGAGCTGTGTCCAAGCAGGCTTTGTATGTACCGGATGTCCATTCCAGCCTCTAGGAGCGTAGTGGCGAAGGTGTGGCGGAACATATGCGGTGTGGCCGCATATTGCTCAGGCAGCTTCCGCAGGTATTTTCGGATGATCCGCCGTACTGACTGTGGAGAGAGCGCCCGGCCGCGGTCGTTGAACAGGACAGTGCTGGACACTTGGATTTTGCCCCCAAAGGTCTGATAATAAATGCGCATGAGCTCCAGAAGTTCCGGCGTGTCGATCTGAATCACCCGCTCCTTTTGCCCCTTTCCATGAATCAGAAGCCTGAGCTTATGAGCCCCAAGCTGGACGGTTTGGGGAGAGAGGGCGCATAGCTCGGAAACCCGGATTCCTGTTCCGAACAGCAGCTCCAGCACGAGAATATCGCGCAGGACAGTTCCGGCTCCCGGCTGGTACTCCATATAGGCGGCTTCCAGCAGATCCCGGATAATATGTTCCGGAATGGTGCGTGGGAGTTGCCGAGGCGCCTGGATATGGATTTGCAGTTTTTCAAAGGGATTCTGTGAAATCGTTTCCCGTGTCTCCATCAAACGATAGAAGGCCCGCAGAGAGGCCAGCTTACGTTTGACTGACCGCGGCGCAAAGGAGTTGTTCAGATATTTGATATACTGGCTCAGCAGATCCCGGCTGACCTCCGCTCCTCCCACAAAGGCGCGGAACTGAGCAAGGTCGGTTCGGTATGCCTTCAGCGTATCCTGGGACAGCTTCTTTTCGTATTGGCAGATGTCCAAATAACACTCGATCAGGGCTTCAAGATTGTTCATAACCGATCTCCTCCGTTATAAAAGCTGGAGACCATTATACAATAAAGAAGGATGATTTCTGGGTTGGGCAATCTGATCCTTTTTCTGCACAGCATCTAGCCGGACTATATAGATGAATCTCACAATTTCTATGGATGAAACATACAAACGAGAACCGGGAAAAATAAAAAAGGTCCCGTCCGGCATCTGAACCGGACGGGACCTTTTTGCGTTTATGTGATTCTAGTGTGTGAGGGTGAGGAGGAGCTGGATGCTATACCGGATGTCTGCCGTCCTCCTGCATCGGAACCAGCAGATACCCCATCGCCTCCAGCCATTCTTTTGCCGGGTACTCCTCGGCGGAGATCCGTCCAAGGGCGTCCAGTATCGGGCGCCGGTATGCTGGTGTTCTCAAATCGGAAAGACAGGCACAGCCGCTCATCCGGGCCAGCCGGTCCAACAATCCCATCTGCCGATCCATTTTTACCACCTCACCACTTGGAGAGAATCCGGCCATAGATCATGCTGCGTTCAAAATTGTGCTTGGTAATCACAATGATTACCGAATCACCCACATGAAATTCACGGTCTCTCTGCTGCGCGGAATACCTGCACAGGCACACAGAATCATCCGGCAGAGTGCAGAATACGCCCCCGCCATATTTGCCACTGATCGTGGCCTGCCGTCTGCTGTTGACGGGATGGCGCTTGATGGCTCCCTGGAAGGGGTTTACGGTGGCGGCCTTGACGGAAATGTTCATCAGCTGCCGGTAGGGGTCATATTCCGTCAGGACGCACCGGAGCTTCTGGCCCGGGCGGTAGCGTTCCCGCAGGTCAGGGGTTGCGGTATAGGTCAGATCTGCCTGCTTGAGCGTCATGTCCCGGCCGCCACACTCGACCATGCACAGCCTGGGGCCAACGGATACCACCCGACAGGTCAGATACTCACCGATTTTGTGGCCGTTCTTTTCGGCGTTGAAATAGTGCTGCCTGGCGGCCAGGCCCAGCTTCCGGGAGGCGATAGCCACGCCGCCCTCACGATCTACATCCAGGATCACATAGTCGATCTCCGCGCCTGCCATGCCACGCAGGACGTGGGAGGGCCGCTCCGAGCCGGGCTGCCAGATCTCCGTCTCCGGGATCAGAACTTTGACCCGGTAGGCGATGACGACCGCACAAAGGATTTCCCTGTACTCGATCCGCTTGGTGTCCCGGTCCCTGACCTTGAAGGAATGGGTGTCGATGCCAACGACAGTCCCGGTCAGAATCGTCCGGGAACGGAGAGACGCATAGATCTCGTTCCACTCCTCGCGTTCCTTGTCTGTCAAATCCCGATCCAGCTTGTTCAGATCCAGGTCGGAGAGGGAGGGCCTGCCCTCCAGGGGCTTGTCCCTCAGTTGGTCCGTCTGGGCGGTGCCCTTCACCTCCGCCTTGGCCCTGATGCTTTTCTCACTCCGCGTCCTGGGGGCCCGCCTGGCTGCCTCTATGGGGCCGCCAGCCGCCGGGCCGTCCGGCTCCGCGCCGGCACCTTGCTCAGCCGCTGCGCCGTCAGCCTGCGGCTCGGGGATGCCGGATTCTTCCGGGAAACCGTCGGGCTGTTCCGGAGCTTCACGATCCATGGCCTCCGCAGTGGCATCTTCCGCCTTCCCGACGCCTTCCGGGGATGTTTCGCCGCCGCTTTCGCCGAGGGCCGCATCACCTTCAGCGGGCTCCTCCTGCTTTTTCTTTCCGCCGCGCTTCCGTGCCGGCTTTGTCCCGGCTGGCTCTGCGGTATCCGCCCCTGGCTCCGCCGCAGCCGTCTGCTCCTGCCCGGCAATGGAACCGCCTTCTTCCACAGGACCCAGCTCCTCAGATATATCCTGAATACCGCTGGTATCTGCGGCCTCATTCTCGGGCGCATCCTGGGTGACGCCGCCATCCGCTGCTTCGTTCCCCACCATATCTGATCCGGTCCAATCGCGTTCATTCATGTAGCTCATACTATGTCTCCTTTCTGTTGTGTCGATTATTTTGGTGCTCTCGTGCAGATGCCACGCCCTATATCAGCGTCCGGCCTCACCCCCTTTATAGAAATGCAGCTTCCCGGCCTGGCGCACTACGAAATAGCAGTTCTGGCGGACCGTAATCGCTCTGTGCTGTCCCAAATCGTCCAGACGCAGGAGCAGGGTAGTTTCCGGCATAAGCTGATTCAGAAGCAGCGATACCTCCCGCTCATGCCCCTGCCTGACGATCATGACGGCATAAGAGTCGATCCAATCCTCCCCGCGCTGGAGGAGAAAGGAAAGCTTGCAGGGCGGGTGGCGGCTCACGTCCAGGAGCCTGCGCCCGGAAAGCGCCAGCATAATATCCAGCGCCTCCAGAATCTCCGGGTCCGGCTGCTTTTTCAGCATCTCCGGGGAACAGAGAAGCTGCCCGGAGAAAGCCAGCTCGCCGGCATAGCGGAGTTGCCGGATCAGGGCCTCCGCCTGACCCTGGGTTTTGTGCGGGTCAAACAGGCGGAGCAGGGGAAGGGCCTGGTCCGGACGGATGAAATCCGTCTGCCGCAGGACAGACAAAAAGAATTTTTGATCTTCAAATAAGTACACAATGCGTCAACCCCCTGTATTTTCCGGCCCGTTGTGCCCAGCACGCAGGCTGTTGATGTAAGGGTCGATCATCACATCACAGTGAGCCTCATTGATGGAGCTGAAGATGACCTGCATGACATAGGCAATGGGGTTTCGGACCTCTCTGCGGTTATTTTTCAGCTTTCCGGCCACTACCTGGAGCATGGTTCCATCCAGATCCCAAAGGCGGGAGCGGATGTTCGCCTGTGGGAGCACGGCCTTTCCCACCCGCAGGCCGTCAGAATAGAACAGGCGTTCAATGGCTGTTTCAAATACCTTTGCGTCCTCCGGGTCAAAAATCCATAGGTCGCAGTTGTTCAGAATCTGTCTCAGCTGTGCCTGTTCCTCCGTCCGATCCATCGGAGAGGCGCCATATCCGCCGCCTCTCCTCGAAGAAGCCTGCTGGCGCTGGATAGATTGACTTGACTCAGTATGAGTCCCATCAGTATGACTTGGATCAGTATAACTGGGGTGCGAAACGGGCACTTCTGGATGTGCCGTTTCCGTACTTGCAGAAGTGCCTGTTTGGGATTTCTGCAAGTGCTGTTCCAGCACTTCTTGCCTGGGCGCGGACGGACCGGCGCCATGCTGCTGTGCTTGAAGAAGTTCCGTTTCCACACTTCTTATGCCGGCGTCCTCTGCTGGAGGAGCCCCAGCTGCCTCATGCTTTTTTGAGACAAAGGGGGCGCTGCTGTTGCGGCACTCCTGGTGCTCCACCAGCGCAAGATAGATCTGATTGGCGTCGCCCCGACCGCACCGGCGCTCCCAGATCAGCCCCGCGGCAGACAGCTCTTTCATGGAGTCGATGACTTTGCGGTAGCTCACCTGCATCTCATCGGCAAGCGACTTCCTGGTGTAGATGATAAAGACCTCGCCCGCGTCGTTGATCCAGCCGTTGAGCCTGGAGAGCTGAAAACGGTTGAGCAGGAAGGTATAGGCCACCTTGGCCTCAAGGGACAGGACCATATAGCGCGGGTCGGTAAACAGCCAGCGGGGCATCTGCAGGTGATAGACGCTCTGCACATCGCCCAGCTTCATAAGCCGGAACGCGGGCTTTTGTGTCATAGGCGCAGCCTTCACAAACAATTCCTCCTCGCCCCGCCGCCATATGCGCCCTGCCCGCGCGGCGCGCCGCATAGATGGCGGGGATTGATTTTTTCATCGTTCTTCATTACAATAAAAAGCACAGCCTGCGCTGTGATTGGAAATACGCTTGGATTGGGATGTGTCTCTTATGAATCAAAAAGAACTTGGCGAACTTCGTCGCCGTTTCCGCCCGGATAAAAGTGCGGTAAGCCGTGTGTACGGCTGCTACGTCAACAGCGGACGGGAAATCATCTCCTACCTGGACGAGTCTCTGGGCCGGATGCCCCAGGAGGAGGCCGAAAAATATCTTGGCCTTCTGAAAAAAGCATTGTCCGGGACATTGGGAAAAAACCTGATTGATATTGTCTTTTCCACCGAACAGGTGATGAATAGCTCGGAGCACCAACTGCTCTCTCAGCTTCGCTCTTCCGCCCTGATGGATGGAGCGGCCCGGGATGCCTTTTATCAAAAGGTGATTGAAAGCCTGGATATGGGAGAGAGCAATTACCTGATCCTTCTGGCGCATGACGCATACGATGTTCCGCGCCGGGGAAAGGATGGCGAGTCCCAGGCTGACGGCTCCGACGAGGTGTTCCAATACATTGTCTGTGCGATCTGTCCGGTGAGGGAGGGGAAGATGGAGCTGGGCTTTTTCCCAGGGGAAAATGAGTTCCATAGCTGTGCCCAGGGGCAGGTCGTGGCGCCTCCGGAGCTTGGTTTCCTTTTCCCTGCCTTTGATGACCGGGCAGCGAACATCTATAACGCGCTGTTCTATTCCAGAAAAGCGGATGAGCTCCATCAGGAATTGATCGATGCGGTCTTTCATACGGAGCCCCCCATGTCGCCCGCAGAGCAGAAAGAGGCGTTCCAGAGCGCGCTTTGCGACTCGCTGGAGGACTGCTGCAATGTTGAGGTCGTCCAAGGCGTCTACGAACGGCTGAGGGAGGCCATTGAGCAGCACAAAGAGAGCAAAAGTCCGGAGCCCCTGACGCTGACAGTGGGAGAAATCAGCTCCATCCTGCGCGACTGCGGCGTACCGGAGTCCAAGGCGGAGGTGTTTGGAGAAAAATGCGGGGAAGCATTCGGCGCCGGCGCAGTACTAAATCCCGCCAATCTCATTGACAGCAAGCGTTTTGAGCTCAAAACCGCTGACGCTGCGGTATCTATCGACCCGGAGCGCAGCTATCTGATGGAAACCCAGGTTATCAACGGCCGGAAGTATATTCTTGTGCCGGCTGACGAGGGCACGGTGGAGCTGAACGGATTTCCTGTTGGCATCGCCGGCGGAGAGAATGTCCAGTCATAGGGAGAATAGGGGGAATGGGACGGTCGCGGCGTTTTCTGCCTGCGGCCGTCCCGTTTCTGCATTAAGGCGGCGGGCCTCCTATATTCTCTGGCATGGTTTCCATCAGCTCCAATGCGCCGTAGGGAGCGGTTTCCGCCAATTCGTCGGCGTCCTCTTCCGCATCGCCCTCCAGAGCGCACAGGCTGGAGTCCATAAGGCCGTAGAAATACTGCGGCTCACTGGCTGGCCGCCTCTTTTCTCTCCGAACCTCTCGTTCATGCCCTGTTTCCAGGGGAGATGAGGCAACCGGGGGAGATGGGGCGACCGGAGGAGATGAGGGTGCCTGGGGAGGCGGGGCATCAGCCGCCGGCGCAGGCTTCTGCGCCGGCTGTGGAGCGCGCCGCCGTTCCGATTCCTCCGTCATGCGCCAGCGCGGGGTATGGCTGGATACCCGGACATCCTTCAGCCGGCAGAACGCCGGAAATTCTTCCGGGGTGATCTTATAGAGCTTCAGAACATTTTGCCCGCGCAGGAGCACAAGGCACTCCCGGTTGTCCATGTGGAGCACTTCGTCCAAATACATAAGAGGGCGCTGGGTGTTGCTTTTGGTCTGGGAATAGGGCCGGGTGGTGGAATACACCGGTGAGAAGAGCGGGGCAATGGGCATTTGATTATTCTCTACCCGGATGGTGGTAACGCCGCATTTCTGCGATATGTACTTTGCGGTATCCACATCGTTGCAGCCGAGGCAGATTTGTATATCGGTACAGCCGATAAGCTCCTCCCACTCTGTTTTTGGATAGCGGTCCTTGAGTTGGGGGATCGACTGCACCACAAGCTGACAGAAGATGTTGGAGCCCCGGCACACCTCCAAAACGCGCTTGAAGTCCATCAGCTTTCCGATATTACAGAACTCTTCCAGACATACGTTGACCCTGACCGGCAGGCGGCCGTGATCCCCGTTGCGGCGTCCATATTCCATCAGGCTGGAAAAGAGCTGGGAGAAAAACAGGGAGCTTAAAAACTCCAGCGAGGAGTCCTGTGCGGAGATGCAGCAAAAGTACGCACAGGGCTTTTGTCCTGGGCGTGTCAGATCGATCTCATTGTAGGAAGTGATCTTATCCACCAGCGGATTTTGAAACACGGAAAGCCGGTTTCCGAGTCCAATGGCGATATTGCCCCAAATCTGGCGGTTGGCCAATTTGAAAATGCCGTAGGGGGGCAGAGCGGGGTGGCCTTTGGGAAGCGCTTCAAAGCGCTGCTCTAAATCCGCGAAGGACTCATTGGAAAGGATGCGGTAGATTTCCCCCAAAGACCGCTGCTGGATGGGCAGAAGCTGGTTGGTGCCTGGGATGGTCTGAGTCGCAACATAGTGCATGAGGGCCATGAGCAGATTTAATTCCGCCTTCTCCCAGAAGTCCTGCCGTTCATTGGCGTTGGATGTATTTTTGATGATGACCTCGGCAATGGATTGCACCAGGTTCTTGTCCTGCTCGATCACGCTCAGGCAGTTCCAGGCGTCGCTGTGTTCCTTGTCCAAGAGATTAAACATTTTGACTTCATAGCCATCATCCCGAAGGATCTGGGACATCCCTTCATAGATTTCCCCCTTGACATCCACCAGGACCATGCTCTCACGGCGGCGCATGGCTTGAAGGATGAAGGGCTTGACAAAGCCTCTGGTCTTTCCGGAGCCGGTGGCGCCATAAATCATAATGTGCTCCGTCAGCCCGCAGCCGGGCTTCAGCGTCACATATTCAGCATATTTGTCATCATCATCCGGGTCATCCTTCTGCTTGCCCAGAATGGTCCCATCCAAGTCCTGAATGGAACCGGTCAGCAGTACCTTCTCCTGTTCCTTCTTTCCCATAAAGGCAGAGGTACCATGTGTCCCGTTGGGTAAAATGTCAAACCCTCGCTTATCCCGGGTGTACTTGTACCCCGAAAACCAATGGTACCCTTTTTTGGTGATAAGACAGAACATCAGCGCGCCCACCGCGATGGTTGCCAGGCCGGTAGGGGTAAACACCGCCGCGAAATTTACAAACGGGTTGACCACCCAAATGCTTTTGATCTGGTCGGAGTCAGCGCCAAATACCGACTGGATGCCGAGGCGGATGGAGTTGAGCAGCATACCGGCGAAATACCATACGACAAGGCCGAGCGGGATCAGGTATTTCCATTCCCCCTTATGCCTGCTTTGAAACTGGTCCAGCTTTTTTTCCCAGCGTCCGGCGATGCGGTCTTCCAGCTCCGCCAGCTTTTTTGAGAGCCTAAACATGGACAAGGCCGCCTTTCAGAGTCAGAGGGGCGTCCGGCCAGGGATCTCCGGTCTTACAGTCCCCGCCAAAGGCCACAGAAAGGACCTGGGCGTTGATGCGCAGGGGCCTGACCGGCGCGTTTTTAGGCAGGATGGAGAGCAGCAGGCCGGACATCTGCCCCTCCAGGGCAGCCACCATGATCTCTTTCCGACCTTGGCGGACAGCGGCGCCGCACACTCGGTCCAAGCGGCGCAGATCCATGTCCACCGCAATGACCAGCGGATTTCCGCCCACATGGCCATCTGCCTCCGGTATCCCATCATCCTTGCTGTCCCAGCGTGCACCGAAGGCGGCCTGGGCAATTCTGGCCCGGTAGTCGGTCTGCCGCATCACGGCAAGCTGCATCACGCCGGTGTTGTCGCAGGATACGATGCAGGCCGGAATACTCAGCTTTTGGTATGCCTCGCTGTAATCCACGAAGCCCTTTTTTCCGTGTCGCTTGGAAAGAGTTTTTTTCGTCAGGACCTCATAGACGGACTGGTAGCTCTCCCCGGCCAGGATCAAAGCCTGCGGCGTATCCAACGTCTCACTGAACACAGAAGCCAGGTTATGGAGGTGGCCCAGTTCATTGGTCATCACAAAGCCGGTGTTCTGCGCGCTGACGTACAGCGTCATATAGGCGGTGGAGCCCCAGTGGCCGAACCCAGCGCAGCCGGCGGCGTTCATTAGGTTGCCTCCGGCGTTCCGGAGGGCAAAGGCGGGGAAGAAGACTGGCTGGCGTTTTAGGTGTTCTACCTTGCCAAAGGCAGGCTCAATTCCTGCCCCGATACAGGTAAGCAGGATGGTCCCCACCTCCAGCCTGCGGCGGAGGGCGGGGCTCTGTGCGTATGGGCGTTTGGTGGGCGGCTGACAGGTCTGGTCAATGCCGGAAAGGAATTCATAGCCCTGGGGCGATGGCATCAGGTATTCTCCACTCCGGGCATAGCTGACCAGCCCCAGAGTGGACAGCAGCTCCGCCTCCCGGCGGAGCGTCTTTAATGCGGAAAGCTTTTTCATTGGCGCCGCAGGGAGCCATTGATAGGTCCCTGCCAAGCGGAGCAGGCCAAAATCCCTGCGGTCGTAAAGCATACGCAATTCCTCCTCTCGGTGCAGGAAATAGAGGCGTCAATGTAACGGCAGACGGCGTAGGACGTTTACATTCCAAATATGTCCCGACATTGCTGGAGTGGCCAAAGGGGTGCGCCGCAAGGGAAAACACACGCCACCATCGGTTACATTCCGAGACCGGATGTAACCGATGGTGGCCCTTTGTTCTGTATGTGGAATGTAACCGATGATATGGGGATTTGCGGGTGGAACGTATCCGAAGGTCTACTTCGGAATTGATCCGCAGTTGTAACCGGAGGTCAGGGAAAAGGGTAGATAGTTTTCTGCCCGGAGGGTGAGAAAGTCGCCCGCGTCCTGCTCCGGGATAAGGTAGATATGGCATATATTTTGTGGCAGGCGTCTGGAGAGAAGGCACACGCCCAGGCTGTACTGGTCGTCATCCGGGATCAGGCGCCCTTTGATGGCATTTGCGATTGCCTTCCAGCCCTTGTTGTCCTGGTCGTACACACGCCTGGCATCGATCTCGCAATGTTCATCAATAATGAGCAGAGCGTGTTCCAGCATGGGAAATCTGGCATGGGTGGCCTCATAGCGGTCCAGCGCCCGGGCCACTGTATCCGACAGCCAGATGGGGGTGTCGTAACGGCAGTGGGGAAGGAGAGTATTGAGGCGGATATGGAGCCAGCCATAATCGCTGCGTTCCACCTGGCAGGCCAAGTCCAGCGGGGCCGGGGGAGGCGTGTCCTTTGCGGTTTCCGCCGGAAGCGTCTGACATTGCTCACAGAGACGGCGAAACGCCACAGTACCGCGTTCCAACCGGAAAGCGGCGGCGGACATTTCCCGAGCCAGAGATCCATTTCCATCTCCGCCGCCGTCCAGCAGGGCGGCGATCCGCCCCGTTGTTTTGTAGGCGTCAAATGCAATGGCCTGGATCTGCTTGATTGTATCCTGGTCAAATAACATAGAAATTTCCTTTCACAGCATAAAGTAAGAAGTTGGGTGGGCCCGGTCAGGCATTGTTTCTGGCGCGCCGGTCCGTGGGCGACGTGGTGATGGCCTCATACTCCTTGGGGGAGACAAATACGGAGATCGGGACATGGTTGTGGCCGATGCAGAGCAGGCCCTCGCCGCGCCGGAAGCGTGTGATGAGCCGCACCTCCTCCTCCGTCAGATTCAGGATATTCTGGACCAGTCGAGCCTCCTGTTCTTCCATCTGCATGATGAATTTGATCCGGCAGCTATCCAGGATCGCCTTGCCGTATTTGCCTCCGTCCAGAGCCATCATGTCCGCCATGCCCTGGGAGGTAACGCCGGCAATGCCGCCTTGGGAGCGGATCAACTTGACCATGCGCATGGTGTAGTCCGCAGCCAGGGGATTGGAATTTGCTCCCAAGAGTTTCCATAGCTCATCCGAAAGCAGGGCGGTACCCACATCCCCGTTCTGTACGATGACATCCGTGGCAAAGCCTGTGGCCGCGTAGACGGAAGGAAGGATCAGGTCATCCGGTAGATCCGTCAGGTCGATCACCAGATAGGGGTTGTCCGTATCGACATTGGTGCGCCCGCCCATGGCCGCGGCAGAGCCAGATACATATCGGGTCAGTACAACGGCCAGATGTTTTGTCTCCGGATTGTCCATCAGAACATCGTACCAGTCCTCTATGACCGGCATCTCCTTCAATGCCCCGTCCTGGTCATAGAGTGTGCTGTTGTCAAAGGTGATCCCCTTGCGGCGGTAGCACTCGATCAGGGATGCGTCAATGTAGGCCCGATCCTCTTCGCTGAGGGCTTTCTTCTGCAGGGAATACCACACGCTCAGCCAGGACACCTTTTCCGCCAGAAGGGATTCCCGCCGGTCACCGGAGGACCGAGAGCTGTACGGGTCCTCCCGGAAGCGCCTGATCTCCATCAGCCCGATGCAGTCCGGAGACGCCGGGCCGAGCTTGATAAACTGGCCGCCGAGGGATTCACACAGGGGGCGGTACTCATGTCCTTTTTCCGGGACGATGCAGATGACCTTGCGCCCCTGTTCCCGCACCCGTTTCCCGATAGATTGCAGGATGGTAGACTTTCCGGCGCCGGTAGACCCGAATACGGCGAAATTGCCGTTGGTGTACTTATAGTCATCATAAAAGTCGATCAGCACGGGGGAGCGGTTGTAGAGATTCAAGCCAAGAAAAATGCCGCCGGAATCACTGAGCTCATAGGACGCAAAAGGAAACGCTCCGGCCACACCGGTGGTCAGGGCGTTTCTTCTGCTTTTCCGCTCAATATCCGGATCAAGCCCCAGGCCGGGGAGGAATGATAAAAACGCCTGTTCGTTTTTGAATTCACAGCGTTTCGCCAGCATATCTGAAGCGACACATAGCGTTTCCACCGCTGCGGCCCGCTGCTCCAGCGTCTCCAGATCATCAGCCACTACCTCGATCAGCGTGTACATAAAGTACAGATCCTCGCCCTCGCGGTTGATACCCTCTTTCAAATAGAGCCCAGCGTTGATGGCGTCCCCCAATTCCTCGAAGTCGCTTCTGGTATCACCAACATCCCGCATCCGGGAGCGGTTGATCATGGTGGTCTGAGAAATGGAACTGAGGATTTTTTCCCGGGGCTGCTTTCGCAACTGGAAGCTGACACTGACGCCCTCTCCCGCTTCGATCAGCGGTGTGAGCCAGCCCTTTCCAACCACGGTGGCGTATCCGTACCCGGCAATATAAAGATAGGTGTGGTAAACGCCGTCTACCAGAAGGAAGTGAGGGGAGTGTGTGTCAATGGAGGTAGGCGCGATCAGATCAGGAATCGTTGTCGTGCCTCCCAGCAGCCCAGGCAGCTCCGCACTTTTTTTCTTTGGAAAAAACCACTTTTTCTTTTTGGCATCGGGGCCTTCCGACTTCTGTTCCAGGGCTGTGCCGACAACACTTTCATCATAAATACCGTGGATAGTCCCCAACATATCATACGCGCCCTCTGGAAGCCTGATATGCTGCGAGGTATGCTTATTGACCAGCTCATAAAAGAGTTCCAGAACAAAATTGTCCACATACTCCGGTTCCAGGACCGAAATTCCACATCGGTCCAGATAGCGCCGCGCCACTTCCGCCTGTTCGTTAAGACGGGTGGCGATGGCACCCGGAGAATTGTTTGCCGCCTTCATGCCTGGCTCATAAGAAAAGGTCAGGAAAAATCGGTGTGTAATGGCCTCACGCTCTACAAGCTGAGGGACGTACTGCATACTCTCCAGAATCATCTCGCGGCAGCTTTCGTTCTGTTCACACTCCAAACGATTCTTCATCAGCTTCAGATAATCGTTCAGATTGAATTTCTGGGTAAGAACATTGATCTGCAACTGATCGGGAGCCACCTTCAGATAGGCGGCGAAATCGGCGATTGCGTTGCCCTGTTCCGTTTCTGAAAGTGTGTAGAAATTGACCGGCAGAAGTTCCAGCACTTTGACAAAGCGCTTGTCTCGGGTTATGATCACTCCTTGCAGAATATCCTTGATGTGCAGCCACTCCTGGCTGCTCCCGGTATAGGAGCCGCCCAGATCATGGACGGCCGCAGCGGAATTGCCGAAGATAACGTCTTTCAGATTCATGCGGATGCACCTCTCCTCGATATGTTACGACCCGGCGGCGTTGGCGCCAGATCCACCATGTTTTTAGGTATCTTGTCAAGCTGTCGTCCTTGAGCCCAATCAGTGCAAAGCCAACTGTGGGGACCAAAAAGAACAGGGAGACAGTGATCTTCCAGGTAATCACCAGCGGCAGAAACCTGGCGCAGAGAGCAAGCACCGGAAGTCCGATCAGGACAGCCTCCACTACATTCCGGATCTCGAACAGGCCGAATAGTTTTCCGGCATCGGTGTAATTTACCGGAATGTGATAAGTTTCATACCCCATCCTGATCCCCCTGTTCCATCGCAAAGATATTGGGACAGTCTGACAGCTCGGCTTCCATCTGGGCCAGTTCCGCATGACGTGCGGACATCAGAGCTGCGCAGGCGCGTCTCAGCATGGCCTCATGCTGCGGCGACTGCCGGCCAGAATCCAGTTCGATCAGGCTGAGCAGTTGGGATGAGATCCCGGCACAGCGGGCCAGTTCCGCGATCGTCACCCTATGCCGCAGTCTGAATGCCCGTATCCAGCAAATTTTATCCATGTATAATGCACCCCCTAAGAAAATACCCAGAAGGGACCGCCCGCAGCAGCCCCGCGCCGGGCTTCATTCACTACAATGCCGAGCGCCCACTCCTGGTTGCTTCTCTTGATGCTGGCCGGATCGGCAACCAATATTTTCCCATCTTCTGTGATGCCGCGCAGGACAATAAAATGTCCGCCGTTTGTGAAGTGCCCTTTTGACATCAGGGCAATCACCAGCTTCCCATCCTGAAGCGCCTCCACCAGCTTGGAACTGCTGTTGCCGATGCCGGTTACTGTGAGCCCGTAGTGCGCGCCGCCGTCCGGGATCAGGCTGTGGTAGCTCCCGTTCCCCTCGCAGCGGTGGCCGGTCTCCGCTGACCATTTCGCCACATCGTAAGGCGTAACGGATGAATCCACCAGCGTGGCCACCACAATGGCCAGCGCGGTCGGCCCACAGCCCTCCGCGCCAATTGTCCCGGTCTTCCCATAGAGTTTATTGCCCCACCGGGCGTCCGTCTGATTGTAGTAGATCACCGGGGTGTCCTGATGCTCGAAGGTCACATCGCCGTAATCGGTGTTGTAGTAGCCATCCCCATCCGTATCGTCATATGATACAGACTGGTCATCCGCAAGGACGGAGTACAGGAGGGAGGCCCACTCTTTCTCTTCGTCGGTAAAGCCGAGCTTTTCCATATATGCCTCTGGAGTCATATCCCAAACCGTAATGCTCAGTGCCCGGTCAACCAGAGAGGTGGAATAGTCCAGCTTGCCGTATATCAAGTCATCTATAGCGGCCTCGTCCATGGCCGTCAAATCCTGTTTATACTTGGTCGATCCAATGGCAATTAGCCAGTATTGATTCAAATTCCCCAGATTTTCAGTGACGGAATAGCTGTCATATTGAGTGTTTCCGTCTGGAAGGTGAAAGCCGGGCAGGATCGCATTGACCAGGCGTTCCAAAATGGACGGAGTTCGGGAGAGCGCTTGGTCATAAATTTGATTCAGCTCTTGAGCAGACTCTGTAAAGTCGATGATTTCCTGATCTGCCGAGCTGTTGAAGCCGAACAGAATGTTGGGGAGCGACACGAAGGCGAACAGGGGAAACAAAATAACCACAAACAGAAGAATCGCGCCTAACTTGATAAGCTCCGGCAGAAAAGACTTGGCGGCCTCGGCAGCCGCGCCGTATACACCCCCGTAGGCGGCGCCGCGGGCAATATTCGCGGCCGCTGCGGCGATACGCATGCCTCTTTCTCCTGACCCAGACTGATGATCGTTCATATACTGAATACGCCTCCTCTCCGATTCCCATTTTCCTCTAGTTTCTAAAGGTGGAGCATGGGTGCATCCTATGCGGCGTACCCATGCTCCTAAGGGAATCAATTATTCTTCTTATTGCGTTTTTTGGATGTGATGCCATTTGGCGGCGCCGCCGGACGTTTGATTCGATGAGTCCCCGCCGAACTGTCTTTTACCGCGGTTTCCCCAGAAGCAGCTGGGGCGGTAGGCGGCCTTGAGGCGCCGGTAGTTCTGTGCGATACCTTTGCCCCGATGGGAGACTGCGTGCCCCCTATGGGAGGCCGACTGGGACCAGAGGCTTGCTGCGTCCCTGCTGTGCCGGTCGAGGGTTGTACTCTGTCCACGGGCGGCCGGCTAGGGCCGGGGGCCCGCTGCATTCCTGCCGTACCGACCGGGGACTGGGTGCCGCCCACGGGCGGCCGGCTGGGGCCGGAGGCCCGTTGCGTCTCTGCCGTACCGGCTGGGGGCTGGGTGCCGCCCACGGGCGGCCGGCTGGGGCCGGAG
>NZ_JAPFEA010000067.1 GCF_026169115.1 Intestinimonas sp.
AAGGCCGCCGAGCTCCAGTACGGCAAGATCCCCGCTTTGAAAAAGGCCCTGGAGGCCGAGGAGCAGATTGCCGCCGACGGCAAGGCCCGCTCCCTGCTCCGGGACAAGGTCACCGAGGAGGAGATCGCCCGGATCATCGAGCGCTGGACCGGCATCCCCGTGGCCAAGCTCATGGAAGGGGAGCGGGAAAAGCTCCTCCACCTGGAGGACATCCTCCACCAGCGGGTGGTGGGCCAGGACGAGGCCGTCCGCCTGGTGAGCGAGGCCATTTTGAGAAGCCGGGCCGGCATCGCCGCCCCCGACAAGCCCATCGGCTCTTTCCTCTTCCTAGGCCCCACCGGCGTGGGCAAGACGGAGCTGGCCAAGACCCTGGCTGAGGCCCTGTTCGACTCCGAGAAAAACCTGGTGCGCATCGACATGAGCGAGTATATGGAGAAGTTCTCCGTCTCCCGGCTCATCGGCGCCCCGCCGGGCTATGTGGGCTATGAGGAGGGCGGCCAGCTCACCGAGGCCGTCCGCCGCCAGCCCTACTCCGTCATCCTCTTTGACGAGGTGGAGAAGGCCCACCCCGACGTCTTCAATATTCTACTCCAAGTATTGGACGATGGCCGTATTACAGATAGTCAAGGCCGGACGGTGGATTTCAAGAACACCGTCATCATCCTCACCTCCAACCTGGGCTCCCAGTTCCTGCTGGACGGCATCGATAACAGCGGCGAGATCAGCCAGACCGCCAGGGACCAGGTCAATGATCTGCTCAAGCGGTCCTTCCGGCCTGAATTTCTCAACCGGCTGGACGAGATCGTCTTCTACAAGCCCCTCACCAAGGACAACATCACCCACATCATCGACCTCATGGTGGTCGGTATCAACCGCCGCCTGGAGGACAAACAGCTCAAGGTGCAGCTCACCGCCGCCGCCAAGGACCACGTCATCGAGAGCGCCTATGATCCCATCTACGGCGCCCGGCCTCTGCGCCGGTATCTCCAGCACACCGTGGAGACCATCATCAGCCGAAAGATCATCGCCGGCGAGGTGGAGAGCGGCGACACCCTCACTGTGGACTGCAAGGACGGCGAACTCACCCTCTCCGCTTCCCAGGTCCTCACCGGCGAGGTGGTGGACGGCTGAGCGCCACCGTTCCCTCGTTCCCTCACACATGACAGCCCGGCCCTAAAACCAGAGCTTCTGTCTGCGGTCTCCGCCGCAGGCAGAAGCTCTTTTTTGTGGCTGGGCAGATACCCTCTCTTCACTCGAAATCCCTCCTTCCTTCTCTTGAACGTCCGTCTCCGTCCATCTGCCGGAGACCTTTGTATGCTTTATTAAGGTAGAGAGAAAAAGCGCCCTGTCGGCTGTGCGTTCTGACAAGTTTTGCATCACAGCAAGAAACAGATTGCAAAAATGGTGCCCCCTGCGTATAATAATAACCAGTTATGATCGGTCGTGAAACGCCGGCAAGGGCTGTCTGGCGGCGGAGCAGGCGGTTTCTGCCGGCTCTTTTTTTCGCAACACGGCCTACCTTTGAATGAAAGGAAGGGACCCTGAAGTGTCAGAATGTAAGTTCCAAAAGGTCCTGGCCGCCAACCGCGGCGAGATCGCCATCCGCATCTTCCGCGCCTGCTACGACCTGGGATTGCGCACCATGGCCATGTACTCCAAGGAGGACACCTTCGCCCTGTTCCGCACCCGGGCCGACGAGGCCTACCGCATCGGCGAGAGTAAGTCCCCCCTGGGAGCCTACCTGGACATCCCGGGCATCATCGACCTGGCCAAGCGCCGGCATGTGGACGCCATTCACCCCGGCTACGGCTTCCTCTCCGAGAACGCCGAGTTCGCCAGGGCCTGCGAGGAGGCCGGCATCACCTTCATCGGCCCCAGCTCCAAGATCCTGGCCCAGATGGGCGACAAGCTGGCCGCCAAGGCCACCGCGCTGGCCTGCGGCGTGCCCACCATCCCCGGCTCCACCCAGCCCCTGCGGGACGCCGACGAGGCCCTGGAAAAGGCCGTCTCCTACGGTTTCCCCGTCATCCTCAAGGCGGCCGCCGGGGGCGGCGGCCGCGGCATGCGCCGCTGCGACGCCCCGGAGGAGGTCCGCCCCGCCTTCGAGCTGGTCCAGGGAGAGGCCCGGAAGGCTTTCGGCAACGACGACATCTTCATTGAAAAATACCTGGTGGAGCCCAAGCACATTGAGGTCCAGATCCTGGGGGACCAGTATGGCAACGTGGTCCACCTGGGGGAGCGGGACTGCTCCCTCCAGCGCCGCTACCAGAAGGTGGTGGAGTTCGCCCCCGCCTGGAGCGTCCCCAGAGACACCCTGGACAAGCTCCACGCCGACGCCGTGAAGATCGCCCGCCATGTGGGCTATGTGAACGCCGGCACCGTGGAATTCCTGGTGGACCGGGATGGCAGCCACTACTTTATTGAGATGAACCCCCGCATCCAGGTGGAGCATACGGTCACCGAACAGGTCACCGGTGTGGACCTGGTCCGGGCGCAGATCCTCATCGCCGACGGCCAGCCCCTCTCCCACCCCTACATCGGCATGGGCAGTCAGTCCGACCTGCGGATGAGCGGCTACGCCATCCAATGCCGGGTCACCACCGAGGACCCCGCCAACAACTTTGCCCCCGACACCGGCAAGATCACCGCCTACCGCTCCGGCGGCGGCTGCGGCGTCCGTCTGGACGGCGGCAACGCCTACACCGGCGCCGTCATCTCCCCCTACTATGACTCCCTGCTGGTCAAGGTCACCACCTGGGACAACACCTTCGAGGGGGCCTGTCGACGGGCCGCCCGGGCCGTCCGGGAGGAGCACATCCGGGGCGTCAAGACCAACATCCCCTTCATCAGCAACATCCTCGGCCACCCCACCTTCCGCGCAGGCCGGTGCCACACCAAATTCATTGACGAAACGCCCGAGCTCTTTGAGATGCAGTACGGCCAGGACCGGGCCACCAAGGTCCTGCGCTACATCGCCCAGCGGCAGATCGAGCAGCCCTCCGCCGAGCGGCCCCAGCTGGACATCCCCCGCTTCCCCACCGTCACCGGGGACCGCGGCCCCGGCCTCAAGCCTCTGCTGGACGAAAAGGGCCCCGAAGCCCTCCGGGACTGGGTCAAGGCCCAGAAGAAGCTCCTCATCACCGACACCACCATGCGGGACGCCCATCAGTCCCTCCTCTCCACCCGGGTGCGCACCCGTGACCTGCTCCTGGGGGCCGACGGCACTGCCGAGATCCTCTCCGACGCCTTCTCTCTGGAGATGTGGGGCGGCGCTACCTTCGACGTGGCCTATCGCTTCCTCCACGAGTCCCCCTGGGAGCGGCTGGACCTGCTGCGGAAAAAGATCCCCAACGTCCCCTTCCAGATGCTCCTCCGGGGGGCCAACGCCGTGGGTTACACCAACTACCCCGACAACCTCATCCGGGCCTTTGTCCAGGAGGCGGCCAGGAGCGGCATCGACATCTTCCGCATCTTCGACTCCCTCAACTGGGTCCCCGGCATGGAGGTGGCCATGGACGAGGTCCTCAAGCAGGGCAAGGTCTGCGAGGCTGCCATCTGCTACACCGGCGACATCCTGGACCCCAAGCGGGACCGCTACACCATCCAATACTATGTGGACCTGGCCAAGGAGCTGGAGCGACGGGGGGCCCACATCCTGTGCATCAAGGACATGTCCGGCCTGCTGAAGCCCTACGCCGCCAAGCAGCTGGTCAAGGCCCTCAAGGAGGAGGTAGGCCTGCCCATCCACCTCCACACCCACGATACCTCCGGCAACCAGGTGGCCACCTGCCTCATGGCCGCCGAGGCCGGCGTGGACATTGTGGACTGCGCCATCGACTCCATGTCCTCCATGACCAGCCAGCCCTCCCTCAACGCCGTGGTCTCCGCCCTCCGGGGTCAGGAGCGGGACACCGGGCTGGATCCGGACCGGCTCCAGGACCTCTCCGACTACTGGGCCGACGTGCGCCTGCGGTATACCTCCTTCGAGACCGGCATGAAGAACCCCTCCACCGACATCTACCGCTATGAGATGCCCGGCGGCCAGTACTCCAACCTGAAATCCCAGGTGGAGAGCCTGGGCCTGGGCGGGCAGTTTGACGATGTGAAGGAGATGTATACCCAGGTCAACCACATGCTGGGCGACATCGTCAAAGTGACCCCCTCCTCCAAGATGGTGGGCGACCTGGCCATCTTCATGGTCCAGCACGATCTGACCCCCGAAAACATCGTGGAAAAGGGCGAAGCCCGCACCTTCCCCGACTCGGTGGTGAGCTACTTCAAGGGCATGATGGGCCAGCCCGCCTGGGGCTTCCCCGAAGACCTCCAGAGGGTGGTCCTCAAGGGCGAGCAACCCATCACCTGCCGCCCCGGCGAGCTGCTGGAGCCCATCGACTTCGACGCCGTCCGGGCAAAGCTCCAGACCATGACGAAGGACCCCGTCAACATGCGGGCCATCCTCTCCTACTGCCTCTACCCCAAGGTCTATGAGGAATACCGCAGCCACCGCCAGGAATACGGCTACATCATGCGCATGGGCAGCCATATCTTCTTCAACGGCATGGCCCTGGGCGAGACCAGCCTTATCAGCATCGAGGACGGCAAGACCCTGGTCATCAAGTATCTGGGCCTGGGCGACCTCAACGAGGACGGCACCCGGAACGTCCATTTCGACCTCAACGGCATGGGCCGCACCGTGGCCGTCCCCGACCCCACCGCCCAGGTCCAGGTCCACCCGGTGGTCATGGCCGATCCCGAGGACAAGGGCCAGGTGGGCGCCTCCATCCCCGGCATGATCTCCAAAGTCAGCGTCAAGCCCGGCGACCAGGTGGAGGAAAATCAGGTGGTGGCCGTCATTGAGGCCATGAAGATGGAGACCAGCGTGGTCTCCCGTATCTCCGGCACCGTGGAGCAGGTCCACACCGCCGCCGGCGCCTCCGTGAAGTCCGGCGAGCTCCTTCTCACCATCCTCCCCAATTAACTCCCTCTTTTCTTTTTCACTTTACTGTGCTATAATGCACACAACATTCCATTTTGAGGAGCTGAGAGCCTGTGATCCGTCATATGATCTTCTGGGAGCTCGCTGACCCGAATGTGGACCGCCGGGAGCTGGAGACCTTCCTGAACGACACCTTTGCCCCTATGGTGGGGGCTGTCCCCGGTCTGCGCAGCGCCCACATCGGCTTTGACCTGGGGATGGGGACCCACCAGGTGGGCCTGTGCTGCGACCTGGACAGCCGCGAGGCCCTGGCCGCCTATCAGGACTATCCACCCCATGTGGCCTTCAAGAGCTGGGCCAGGGAACACTTCAAAGCGCGCTGCTGCGTGGATCTGGAGGTATCGGAATGAGCCATTTACCTGAAAATATGGTGCAGCTGGGCAGCCGCCGGAACATCATGCGTGAGATCCGGGAGTACGGCCTGCTCCGGGCCCGTGAAGTGGGCGTTGAAAACGTACTGGACTTCTCCCTGGGCAATCCCAGCGTCCCCCCGCCGCCCCAGGTCAACGACACCATCCGGGCCATTCTGGACTCCCCCCAGGGGGACTCCATCCACGCCTATACCTCCGCCCAGGGCGACCTGGCCGTCCGGGAGTCCCTGGCCGCCTCTCTCACCCGCCGCTTCGGCATGCACTACGGCCCCGATGACCTCTACATCACCGTGGGCGCTGCCGCCGGCCTGTGCTGCTGCTTCCGGGCCCTGGCCTGCCCTGGGGACGAATTCATCCTCATGGCCCCCTACTTCACCGAGTACGACATCTTTGTCCGGGGCAACGGCGGCATCCCCGTGGTGGTTCCCCCGGACTATACCACCTTCCAGCCCGACATGAAGGCCCTGGAGGCCGCCATCACGCCCAAAACCAAGGCCCTGGTGGTCAACTCCCCCAACAACCCCTCGGGCGCTATCTACTCCGCCGAGACCCTCTCCGCCATGGCCGACCTGCTGCGCCGGAAGGCCGCGGAGTACGGCCACCCCATCTATCTCATCTCCGACGAGCCCTACCGGGAGATCGTCTTCCAGGGCTTCACCGTTCCCTGGATCCCCGACTTCTACGACGACACCCTGGTGTGCTACTCTTACAGCAAATCCCTCTCCGCCCCCGGCGAGCGCATCGGCTATGTGCTGGTTGGGGAAAAGGTGGCCGAATCCAGGGCCGTCTACGCCGCCATCTGCGGCGCCGGGCGGGTGCTGGGCTACGTCAACGCCCCCAGTCTCTTCCAGCGGGTGGCCGCCGCCTGCGACGGGCTCACCGCCGACCTCACCGTCTACCAGACCAACCGGGACCTGCTTTACCGTGGTCTCACCGCCATGGGCTACACCTGTGTAGAGCCCGGCGGCACCTTCTACCTGCTGCTCAAGTCCCCGGTGCCCGACGCAGGCGCGTTCTGCAAGCGGGCCCAGGACTACGACCTCCTCTTCCCCCCCACCGACGACTTCGCCTGCCCCGGCTGGTGCCGCATCGCCTTCTGCACTGCCACCGAGCAGGTGGAAAAGGCCCTCCCCATCTTTGAAAAGCTGGCCAGAGAATATGGGCTATCACTGTAAAAAGGACCGGAAGGACATGTGGCAGCATGTCCTTCCGGTCCTTTTTGGGTCTCTTTGAGACTCTTCTCAGGCGGTTTTCAGCCGCAGGCCGCTGCGCTTGAGGGCGGCGCGGATGGCCAGCGCCAGGGGAGGGGCCGCGATGATGGCCACCGCAGCGTTAAAAATGGAGGCCGGGAGCTTCAGGGGCAGAGCGGCCAGCGCCACCATGGGCTGAAGGCCCTCAATGAGCAGTCCGTCGTAGAAATAGCTCTTGGCGAAGTAGAGCACATAGTAGGCCGCGCAGCCCAGAATGGCCCCGAAAAGGCCGTTCAGGTAGCTCAGCTTATCCCGCTCCAGGGCCCGCCGGACCGCCAGACCGGCCACCAGACCCATGACGCCCTTGGTGAGGAAGGTGATCCAGCACTCGGCTGCATAGAGGGGATTGGTGAGGTCATAGATGGCCGAGCCCAGCCCCGAAGCAACGCCGCCCACCGGCCCCAACAGGAGCCCCGAGAGACAGCAGACGATGTTGGCCAGGGTAAAGGAGGTCCGGCCGCCGATGGCGATGGGCATAATGATGCGGGCGTAGTTGCTGGCAAAGACCAGCGCCGTCATCATACCCAGGACGGCCAGCTTCTGGGGCGACAGCTTGCTTTGTTTCATCCAAACCACTTCCTCTGTTCGTTTCTGCCGCTATTATACCTCTACTCTGACATTATTTCAAATATCAGTTTTTGTTTATTTAATAAGGTCAGTTTAGGTATTGCCCGGACGACAGCGGCAAAACGCCGCGCCCTCCGGCGGGAGGAGCGCGGCGTGTAAGGCAGGATCAGTCGTTCATCAGCTTGGCCTTGTCCAGCAGGAAGAAGATGAGACTGATGATGACGGCGGTGACGGCGGCCAGGGTCATGCCGGTGATAGACACCGAGCCGAGGGTGATGGTGAGACCGGAGAGACCGGCCACAAAGACCACGGAGGTGAGGATCAGATTGCGGTTCTTGCCGTAATCTACCTTTTTGTCCACCAGGATGCGGAGACCGGAGGTGCCGATCATCCCGTAGAGGAGGAAGGTGATGCCGCCGATGACGTCGCCGGGGATGGTGGAGATGAAGGCGGCCAGGGGGCCGACGAAGGCCATGAGGAGGGAGATGACGGCGGCGCCGGCGATGACCTGGACGGAGTAGACGCCGGTGACGGCCATCACGCCGATGTTCTCACCATAGGTGGTGGTGGGCACCGAGCCCACAAAGCCGGAGATGGCGGTGGACAGGTTATCGCCCAGCAGGGAGCGATGAAGTCCCGGGTCCTTGAGTAGGTCCCGGCCCACGATCTTGCCGGTGACCACCTGGTGGCCGATGTGCTCGGTGGCGATGACCAGGATGACGGGGGCGATGGTGAGGATGGCGTTGAGGTCGAATTTGGCCAGATGGAATTGGGGAAGGGTAAAGAGTTTTGCCTCTGCCAGGGGGGTGAAGTCCACCAGCCCCAGCGCCACGGCGGTGAGATAGCCGCAGATCATGGCGATGAGGAGGGGGATGACGGAGAAGAACTTGCGGAAGAGGACGGAGCCGAAGACGGCCACGCCCAGGGTGACGGCAAAGACGGCGATGTGGGGTCCGGAACTGAGGTCAGCGCCGGTTTTACCGGGGGTGATGGTGTTGCCGGCCAGCTCCAGGCCGATGAGGGCCACCACAGGGCCCATGGCGGCGGGGGGCAGGATGACGTCGATCCAGTCGGTGCCGAACTTCCAGACGACGAGGGCCAGCAGACAGCCCAGCAGACCCACCACCACAAAGCCGCCCTGGGCATACTCAAAGCCCTGAGCGGCGATGACGCCGCCGGCGGGGGCCAGGAAGGCGAAGCTGGAGCCCAGGTAGGCCGGGGCCCTGCCCTTGGTGAGGAAAATGAAGAGCAGTGTGCCGAAGCCGTTCATGAAGAGGACGATGCCGGGGTCGATCTGGAACAGGATGGGCACCAGCACCGACGCGCCGAACATGGCGAAGACATGCTGGATGCTCAGGGGCAGGAGCATGGGAAGGGGGACCTTCTCATCCACCTGGATGATGCGCTTTTTGTCCATGGGATACCTCTCCTCTCGTTACCATTTCGGGCAAGTATACCACTCTTTCCACATTTGGTCCATCATTTTGGAGCCTTTTTGTCTTTTTTGTCACATCCCACGGAAACAGGCGGAGGGATGCTCCCAATTCCTCTTTTGCGCCGATTGACAAAAACACCCCTTCTTTTATAGAATAGAATTGATTTTTTGCAGAAAGCGGGGGTTTTTCATGTCCAACAAGCGGCCCTTTGTGACCAAGGAACAGCTGGAGTCCATCGTCCGGCAGTACCCCACCCCCTTCCACCTCTACGACGAGAAGGGCATCCGGGAAAACGCCCGGAAGCTCCGGCGGGCCTTTGCCTGGAATCCCGGCTTCAAGGAGTACTTCGCCGTCAAGGCCACCCCTACCCCCGCCATCCTCAAGCTCCTGGGGGAGGAGGGCTGCGGCGTGGACTGCTCCTCCCTCACCGAGCTGATGCTGGCGGACAGGTGCGGCTTCCGGGGCGGCGAGATCATGTTCTCCTCCAACGACACCCCGGCGGAGGAGTTCCAGCTGGCCGCCCAGCTGGGGGCCACCATCAATTTGGACGACTTCACCCACATCGACTTTCTGGCGGAGACCATCGGGACCATTCCCGAGACCATCTCCTGCCGCTTCAACCCCGGCGGCACCTTCTCCATCGGCGCGGGCCGGGAGGGCTTTCAGGTCATGGACCATCCGGGGGAGTCCAAGTTCGGCTTCACCCGCGCCCAGCTCACCGAGGGCTTTCGGAAGCTGAAGGCCATGGGCGCCAAACGCTTCGGTCTCCACGCCTTCCTGGCCTCCAACACCCTCTCCAACGCCTATTATCCCACGCTGGCGGGCATCCTCTTTGAGACCGCCGTGGAGCTCCGGCGGGAGACCGGCTGTGACATTCGTTTTATCAACCTCTCCGGCGGCGTGGGCATCCCCTACCGGCCCGAGCAGCCCGCCAACGACATTCTGGCCATCGGCGAGGGGGTGCGCCAAAAGTACGAGGAGATCCTGGTCCCTGCGGGCATGGGAGACGTGGCCATCTTCACCGAGCTGGGGCGGTTCATGCTGGGGCCTTACGGCTGTCTGGTGACAACGGCCACCCACTTCAAGCACACCCACAAGGAATATGTGGGCGTGGACGCCTGCGCCGCCAACCTGATGCGCCCCGCCATGTACGGCGCCTACCACCACATCACTGTTATGGGCAAGGAGGACGCCCCCTGCGACCACAAGTACGACGTCACAGGCGCTCTGTGTGAAAACAACGACAAATTCGCCGTGGACCGGATGCTCCCAGAGATCCAGCGGGGCGACCTGCTGGTCATCCACGACACCGGCGCACACGGTTTCTCCATGGGCTACAACTACAATGGCCGGCTCCGCTCGGCGGAGGTCCTTCTCCGGGAAGACGGCTCCACCCAGCTCATCCGCCGGGCCGAGACCCCCGACGACTATTTCTCCACCATATCCTTTTCCTTCTAAGAAAAAGGACCAAAAGGAACTTTTGTTTTCGCTCCGGGACTGGTCCTGGTACGCAAAGTCGGCGCCCGGTGACCAGCGCAATATGGATCGGAGCGTCTTATGGAACGGACAGCGCCCGTCCCTCCTTGCGAGGGACGGGCGCTGTTTGCTATGTTTCCAGCTCTATCAGGTGCGCCATATCCCCCGGCAGGGGACAGGTGAAGGTGAGGACCTCCCCGGTGACGGGCTGGCGGATGGTGAGCTCCGACGAGTGGAGGGCGGGCCGGGGAACAAGGTCTTTGTCCTCCGTACCGTAGAGGAAATCCCCTGCCAGAGGACAGCCCAAATGGGCCATGTGGACCCGGATCTGGTGGGTACGCCCCGTCTCCAGCGCCAGCCGCACCAGGGCCCGGTCTCCCACCCGCCGGAGGACCTGGTAATGGGTGCGGGCGGGCAGGCCGTCGGGCCGCACCGCCCGGGCCACGATGGAGCCCTCGGCCATGCCGATGGGGGCATCCACCGTCCCCGCCTCCTCTGCCGGCCCCCCCAGGCACACCGCCAGATAGATCCGCCGGAACTCCGCCGTGTGGAGCTGGTTCTTCAGCACCTCCTGGGCGTGGGGGTGCTTGGCCACCACCATGAGCCCCGACGTCCCCTTGTCCAGCCGGTGGACCGGGTGAAAATCGGCCTCTATCCCCGCTTTATCGTAATAATCCAGCAAAAAATTACCGATCGTATCAGGAAAGTGCCCCGCGCCCGGGTGGACCAGCACCCCTGGGGCCTTGTTGAGGACCAGCAGGTCCCCGTCCTCGTAGACGATATCCAGTGGTCCCGGGGCGGGGGTCACGCCGCTGCGCCGCTCTGGGTCGGAGAGCCGGACAGTGAGTACCTGTCCCCCCTCCACCCGCTGGCTGGTGAAGACCCGCACGCCGTCCAGCAGGATGCCGTCCTCCAGCCACTTGATCCGCCGGATGACGGTGCCCGAGAGCCCCAGGACCTTCCGCAGCAGGGTGTCCACCTTCTGTCCCGCCCGCTCCGGCGGCACGGTGAGGGAGAGCCGCCGGACCTGTTTTTCCGTCCCCATGGGCTCACAGCTTTCTGGACCAGCGGCCCATATTCACCAGATAGAAGACGTTGTGGAGGACGATGACGCCGGAGGCCAGGGCGATGAAAAGGGGGTCCGTCCGCACCAGGGCCACTACAAAGGGAATCCACAGCAGGGCCGAGGTCCAATACCAGCTGTCCTGTGCCGCCTTTTCCCGGATGGCCAGGTTCCGCTCGTCGTGCTCGGCCATCTCCACCTGGACCCGCTCCTCGGGGCTGAGCAGGCGGCAGGCGGCCCCCATGAAGATGGTGGAGCCCCCCACCCCCACGGTGGCGCCCCCCAGCCCCGCCAGCAGGCCCACAGTCCAGCCGGGCAGGCTGTCCCCCAGGGCGGCAGCGACCAGCAGCCCCAATCCCAGAACAAACAGGACCACAGGCAGTCCCTTTTTTACCTTTTCACTCATGGCGTTTCCTCCTCAAACAGAAAGAGTTCCTCAATGGTCAGTCCGAAATACCGGGCGATCTTGTGGGCCAGCAGCAGCGAGGCGTTGTACCGCCCGTTCTCCAGGGAGATGATGGTCTGACGGGTGACCCCCACCGCCATCCCCAGCTCCTCCTGGGTGATCCGCCGCTCCCGGCGCAGCTCTGCGATGCGGTTTTGCACGGCCCTCCTCCTTTCTTTTGTAAAGTGTACTTTCCATTTTTAGTATAGCACGCTTTACATATTTGTCAAGCTGATTTTACATCTTACTGGAAATTCCCCGTCCTTCATTGCCATCGCCCGCAAAAGGCAGTATAATAAACAAAAAATGACCCGATTTCAGAGCAAGGTGGGACCGCCATGAGCAAGCAGCTTGGCCTTTACATCCACATACCGTTTTGCCGGAGCAAGTGCGACTACTGTGACTTCTACTCCCTGTCCAGCCGCGCCGAGCGCATGGACGACTACCAGAAGGCGCTGCTGGCCCACATCAGGGAGACGGCGCCCCAGGCCAAGGGCTATCTGGTGGACACCATCTACTTCGGCGGCGGCACCCCCAGCTACTACGGGGAAAAGCGCATCCGGGAGCTGCTGTCGCTGATCCGGCGGAAGTTTGAGGTGGCCGGCAACGCCGAGATCACCATGGAGGCCAACCCCGACAGCGTGGACAAAAAGTCCATGGTCCGGCTCCGCCGGGCGGGGATCAACCGGATCTCCCTGGGGATGCAGTCGGCCCATGACGACGAGCTCGCCGCCCTCCACCGCCCCCACACCATCCAGCAGGTCCGGGAAGCGGTGGAGGCCATCCGGGCCGCCAAGATCAGAAATCTCAGCCTGGACCTGATGTACGGTCTGCCCGGCCAGGACATGGCCCGGTGGCAGTCCTCGGTGGAACAGGCCATCGCCCTCCAGCCCCAGCACATCTCAGGCTACGGGCTGAAGGTGGAGGAGGGCACCCCCCTGTGCGCCCGGGTCTCCCGGGGGGAGACCCTCCCCGACGACGACATGCAGTCCGACATGTACCTGTGGATGGTCGCCCGGCTGGAGGCGGCGGGCTACCACCAATATGAGATCTCCAACTTCGCCCAGGCCGGTTTCCAGTCCCGGCACAATCTCAAATACTGGCTCACCCGCCCCTACCTGGGCTTCGGGCCCGGCGCCCACTCCGATTTCGGCGGGCGGCGGTTCTCCTTCCTGCGGGATCTGGACGGCTATATCGACGGGGTCCTGAAAAACAGGCCCATCATCGACTCCGATGACCTCATCCCCAAGCGGGAGCGTTCCGGCGAGTATCTGATGCTCCGGCTGCGGACCACCAGGGGCATTGAGGAGTGGGAGTACCGCCGGGAGTACTTCATGAATTTCGACCCCATTGAGGCCAAGCTGGCCGAGTATGAGCACAACGGCTGGGCCGCCCGGGACGGGCACCGCTGGCGGCTCACGCCCATCGGCTTTCTCCTCTCCAATCAGCTCATCGGCGAGCTGCTGGAGCGCCAGGAGAGCGCCACCCTGGAGACCACCCTGCCCAAGGTCCGGCAGTCCCCGCCCCCGCCGGCGGAGCCGCCGGAGCCGCCGTCCCCCTGACCCCTGTCGTACGCCCCCCGACCGACCGGCACGCCCGGTCTGCCGGGGGGTATCTTTTCCCGCAGCCATTCTAACTTTTTCCTAACATCGGTCCGCCGGAAGGGCAAATCGACGGCATTTGCCATCCTCTGCCGTTTACAAACAGGGGTGGCCTGTGTTAGGATATTACCTATCCTGGACGGGCCGCCCAACGGCCCGCCCGCCCGGCCCTGGCCGGGTCCGTCCCTTCACCCTGCATTGATTTTGGAGGCAACAGCATGAAACGATTTGGCATCCGGGCCGCCTCTCTGGCCCTGGCCGTTCTGGTGGGGCTCTCCCCCGCCGCGTCCGCATCCATCGCCCTGGGAGACGAGCTTCACGGCGGCTCGGTCTCCCTGGCCCCCGGCTCCGAGCTGACGGAGCAGGTCTTCTGGAGCAACTCCAAGTCCGACCTGCGCACCGAGCGGTACATCACCTATTCCCCCACGGACGGCGTCTACCCCGTTGTGGTCTACGGCGACAAGCTCCTCTCCCGCCAGGACCTGGCCGCCATGGCCAAGTCCCTGGAGGCTCAGGGGCTCCGGGTGGTGGGCGGCATCAACGGCGACTTCTTCGACCTGCTCACCGGCAATACCCTGGGCGTCATCATCAGCGACGGCGCCCTGCGCACCACCTCCGGCGGCTATTCCGCCGTCGGCTTCCGCGCCGACGGCACCGCCTTCATCGGCAGACCCGATCTGGCTGTCACCGCCACCTTCGGCGGCTCCACCATGCGCATCACCGATGTGAACAAGACCCGCACCGCCGCCGACGGCAAGCATGAGGGCGGGCTCTATCTCTACACCGACGAATACAGCGCCACCACCCAGCACACCAGCGCCGGCTATGACGTGATCCTCACTCCCGTAACCACCGGTCTGGGCGAGACGGTGGACGTGGACCTGGACGTCACCGACCCGGAGGAGGCCCCCCGGGACGGCGAACCGGAGGAGACCGACAGCGCGCCGGAGGAAACCGGCTCCGACCACGAGGGAGATACCGACAGTGTGGCCGCCGATTCCCAGAGTCTGGAGGGCGAAAGCGCCGAGGGCACCCGGGAGGTGGACGAGGTCACCGGCTCCCTGGTCCTCACTGACCGGCTCACCGTGGGTGGCCGTCTGGTGTGCACCGTGGACCAGGTCCTGGAGTCGGAAAAGTCCATCCAGATCCCCCAGGGCAAGCTGGTCCTCACCGTCAACAAGCAGAACAACCAGTGGCTCCTGGGCCAGGTGTCCGCCCTCAAGCCCGGCGACCAGGTGAGCATCGACGTCACCGCCGCCGACAGCCGCTGGGAGGATGTGGTCACCGCCATCGGCGGCTACTACAAGATCGTCACCAACGGGCAGGTGGGCCCCCAGACCGACTCCACCGCCAATCCCCGCACCGCCATCGGCATCAAGGCCGACGGCAGCGTGCTTTTTTACGCCATCGACGGGCGGCAGTCCGGTTACAGCGTGGGCGCCAGCCTCACTCAGGTGGCCCAGCGGCTCATTGAGCTGGGCTGCGTGGAGGCCGTGGCCCTGGATGGCGGCGGCTCCACCACCATGGGCGTCACCCTGCCCGACGCCTCCGCCATGTCCATCCTGGGCTCCCCCTCCGATGGCCGCCCCCGGGCCGTCAGCAACGGCATCTTCCTGGTCTCCGAGCGCAAGCCCACCGGGGAGCTGGACCACTACTATGTCACCCCCTATGACTCCGTGGTCCTCTCCGGTGCCCAGGTGCCCCTGAAAGCCACCCCCGTGGATGAAAACGGCTATGCCTTCTCGGACAGCGGCACCGTCTCCTGGTCCATCCGCAACGGGGACGGCATCGTGGATGTGGACGGCGTCTTCACCGCCGGCAGCGAGAGCGGGACCACCCAGGTCACCGCCGCCTCTGGCCGGGCTGAGGGCACCGCCTCCGTCACGGTGGTCAAGACCCCGGACACCATTTCCGTGACCAACCAGACCACCGGCGCCCCCGTCACCGCCCTGGCCCTGGACCCCCAGGAGCAGCTGGACCTCACCGCCGGCGCAGTGTGGAAGAAGATCTCCCTCGCCAGTCAGGACACCTGCTATCTCTGGTCGGCGGACCCCGCCGTAGGCACTGTGGATGAAAACGGCCTCTTTACCGCCGGAGCGAAGAGCGCCACCGGCAACCTCACCGTCAGCGCCGGCGGCGCCTACGTCACCATCCCCGTCACCGTCGCCGGCCACATCCGCACCCTGAATCCCTTTGAGACCGCCGGGGATCTGACCGCCCTCACCGGCTCCGACACCGCCCTGGTCAACCCCGAGACCTCCGGCGATCTGGTGCGCTACGGCAAGCAGAGCGTCCGGGTGGATTACAACGCCGGCCAGACCGGCTCGGCCTCCCTCACCGCCGCCCTGCCCATTCCCACCGGAGACCACTATCTGAGCATGTGGGTCTACGGTGACGGCTCCGGCAACACCCTGACCGCCACCATGACCGACGCCGCCGGGACGGCCTCCGACGTGGTCCTCTCCACCCTGGACTTCACCGGCTGGAAGCACCTCACCGCCGCTCTGCCCGCCGGGACCACCGCCCTCCAGGGGCTCTCCGTGGTCCATGGCGGCGGGGAGAAGGCCATCGGCACCCTCTATCTGGATCAGTTCACCACCTCCACCGAGGAGCTCACCGATGAGATGGCGCCCTCCGTCTCCGTCAGCGCAGAAAAGGGCGTGCTCACCGCCTACGTCTCCGACAATGTAGACAAGGAGTTTGACAAGTCTGCCGTCACCCTGACCCTGGACGGCAAGGCCGTGGACTTCACCTGGAGCACCTCGGACGGCAAGCTCACCTACACCCTCCCCGCCAGCGACAGCAAGCTCCACCGGCTCACTGTCACCGCCGTGGACCAGAGCGGCAACGTGGGACGGGGCTCCTACAACCTCCTGCCCGTCACCCAGGAAACCCCGCCCGAGGAGGGTGAGCCGGGGCAGGGCGCAGAGGGAGAGGGCGGCGGTACTGTCACCACCTCCCAGAGCCCCTTCGTGGACATGACCGCCCACTGGGCCGATCTCTACACCACCTATCTCTACGATATGGGTGTGGTCCAGGGGGTGGAGTCTGCCGCCGGTCTGCTCTTCCAGCCCGACAAGAACATCACCCGGGGCGAGTTCGCCCTGATGGTGGCCCGCTGGATGGGCCTGGACCTCACCGCCTATGCCGACATGGCCCTCCCCTTCGCCGACCTGGACGCCACGCCCGTCTGGTGCGTGGACGCCATGAAGGCCATGTACGCTGAGGGCATCCTCAAGGGCAGCCTGGACAACGGCGTCCTCATGGGCCGGGCCACCGCCTCCATCAGCCGTGCCGAGGCCATGACCATCCTGGGCCGCATCCAGGGCAAGGGCTATGTGAGCCAGCCCCTCACCTTCAGCGACGCCGCCACTGTCCCCGCCTGGTCCCTCTCCTATGTGGAGTCCCTGGTGGGTCAAGGGATTATCTCTGGCTATGACAATCTCCTCCGGCCCAACGACTCCGTCACCCGGGCCGAAGTGGTCAAGATGCTCTTCTACCTTCTGTGATCCCGCTTCTCTATCCGGGCCCCGCCGTTTTACGGCGGGGCCCTTTCAGCTTGTCGAAAAAGCCCTGAGGGGCTTTTTCGACAAGCTGCTGACTTTTTCGATTTCATCGAAAAAGTTCCTGACTGCACGCGAAAGTGGGGGCTCACCGCCCCCCTTTCACACTATTCCCCCGTGGCTTACTTTGCGGGGCTCCACTTTTTTGACAGACTGTCCGGGCCCCGCCGTTTTACGGCGGGGCCCTTTTCCACATTTAGGGCCGGAATGTGGAAAAGGGCCCTTGACAGCCAGGGGAAAAGCCGCTATGATGATAATTACCGGCGGAGGTCTCCACCGGCCCAAGTGAATATCTCAGGTACGCAGGTGCGCCCAAGGGCGCGCATCAGGGAAGCCGGGTGAGAATCCCGCACAAAGCCGTTGCTGTGTTGGCGGAGTGGTCCCCAGAGCCACTGGAGCTGTGCTCCGGGAAGGTGGGGGCTGCGCTGGACGCCGAAGTCAGAATACCTGCCTGTGTATAACGCACACAAAGACCTCTCCGAGCCTGAGAGGGTGCCGCGCTCCCGCCGCCGCAGGTGGGAGACCATTGCTGCACGCCTTGGGCTGTGCAGCTTTTTTGCTGTTCTGGAGGGCCGCCACGATGGAAAGGAGAATCCCTATGAGCGAGCACTCTGGCGCCGGCGCAGGCGTCCCCGACTGGAAAGGAAAGTCTTTTTCCTTCTTCTCCCACCGGCAGTGTGAGTACTTCCCCTGCCACCCCACCAACGATCCGGACAACTTCAACTGTCTTTTCTGCTACTGCCCCCTCTATGCCCTGGGGCCGGACTGCGGCGGCAACTTCCGCTACACAGAAAAGGGCGTCAAGGATTGCAGCCGCTGTCTGCTGCCCCACAAGCGGGACAACTACGGCTACATCACCGCCAAGTTCCAGGAGATCGCCCACCGGATGGCGGAGGAGCGACAGCGGGAATCCTGACCACACCCCTTTTACGGGAAGGGGACACACATCACCATTCCTGTTTGTGGAATAAAAAGGAGCCCGGACGGCAACGCCGTCCGGGCTCCTTTGCATTTCTTTTATTTTGCCGCAGCGCAGGCCAGCTGGATGGGGTCCCAGGCGGCATGGCCGGAAGGGCCGGTGACAAAACGCACCTTGGCCAGTTCCTCCACCGTCATCCCGGCCTGGACCGCCACAGCGATGGCATTGATCCGGGCCATGGAGTCGGCGCCGCCCCACACCTGGCCGCCCAGCAGCTTGCGCCCTTCCTTGGTGTAGACCAGCTTCACCGTTACCGAGCCGGCGTTGGGCACCAGTCCCGTCCGGTCCTGGCCGACGGCAGCCGTCCCTGCCGGGTGAAGCCCCAGCTGCTCCGCCGTCTCCTGTGTGAGACCGGTACGGGCCACCTCCAGACCGCCCAGCCTGGCGCTGACCGTGGCCGGCCAGCCCTGGCCCGCAGAGGCACAGGAGCCCGCAGCATAGACGTCAGCCAGGCTGGTCTGTCCATCGGCGTCCACCACAAAGCGCCCGTCGGCGTCCGCCTTGGCCTGGGGCAGCAGCCCGGTATTGGGCACGGTGCCCAGGCAGGGCACGCACAGGTCGCAGGGATAGCTGCCCCGGTCGGTGGCCACCATCTCCACAAAGGTGCGGCCCCGGAAGGCAGTGACCCGCTCTCCCAGGTGGAAGCAGATACCCGCCTCCTCCAGCTCCCGCTGGATGGCGGAGCGGACCTCGCTGTCGAAGCCGGGCAGGAAGCCCTGGCCGCAGTCAATGACCCGGACGCTGCGGCCCAGCTTCCGGAAGGCCCCGGCGATCTCCAGCGCCTCCAGGCTGCCGCCCAGCACCACGATGTCCTGCACGTAGGGGGTCCGAATAAACTCCCGCAGGAGCATCAGGTCCTCCACCCGCCGGAGGGGATGGATGCCCATGCGCCCGACGCCGTCTGCCCGGAGGGCCGCCCCCCGGCTGCCGGTGGCCAGCACCAGCTTGTCATAGGACTCCACGGTGGTCTCGCCGGTGTTGGCATCGTGGACGGTGACCGTCCGGGCCGCCGGGTCCACGGCGGTGACCTCCGCATGGACACGGATGTGTCCCCCCCTGGCGGAAAGGGCACAGCCGGCCAGGATCTCGCTGAGGTCGCCCGCGGCCATGCCCAGATAGTGGGGCAGGCCCCGGGTACCGCAGGAGCAGTACGCCGCCTTTTCATAGAGCGTGATCTGAGCAGAAGCATCCCCCGCCGCCAGCCGCTCGGCCAGGGTCATACCAGAGGAAATGCTGCCCACCACGATGATCTTCATAGGATGCACCTCCGTTCCACAAATCCGTCAGCGGAGATCGGGCATGGCTTCGCCCACCACAGCGTGGGGCTTGGGGATCACATGGCCGCCCAGCAGCTTGCCGCCGATGGCCAGCGCCTCTTTTTTGCCCGCCTCCACAGCGGCCCGCACCGCGCCCACGTCCCCCTGGACGAAGGTGGTGACCATGCCGGCGCCGATCTGGGACATGCCCACCAGAGAGACCTGGGCCGCCTTCAGCATGGCGTCGGCTGCGGCGATGTCGGCCACCAGGCCGAAGGTCTCCACCATGCCCAGCGCCTGGGTCAGGGGGACCGGATGTCCCGGCTTGAGTCTGGTTTTGCTGGGCGCGGGACCGCCGAAGGGCAGCACGTGCTCCAGGTCGGGATGCGGACGGGGGATCACATTGGAACAGAAGAACTCCCCTACCTTGGCGGAGGCCGCCTCCGCCGCTGCCACCGCAGCCTTCACTGCGCCCACATCGCCGGTGACCACCACGGTGGTCAGGCCGGAGCCGATCCCGGTGTTGGAGCCCAGATACTCCACATTGGCCGCCTTCATGAGGGCGTCTGTGGCCTCAATATTGCCGGTGAGACCTTTGGTCTCGATGAATCCCAGGGCCTTCATGCGTGTCCCTCCCCATATTTCATGTCAGGCATGGTCTCCCCCACGGCCGCATGGGGCCGGGGGATCACATGGCTGCTCACCACAGTACCGATGGTCTGCGCGGCGGCGCTTCCGGCGTCCACCGCCGCCTCCACCGCTCCCACGTCCCCCTGGACCAGGGCGATGACCAGTCCGGCGCCGATGCGGGCCTGTCCCACCAGGGTCACCTGGGCCGCCTTCAGCATGGCGTCGGCGGCCTCAATGCCGGCAGTGAAGCCATTGGTCTCCACAATACCCAGGGCCTGGGTCAGGGGGACCGACTCCACCACGTCGGGCTTGGCATGGCCACCCGCCGGCGCCCCCCGCAGGGGCAGGAATTTGATGAGGTCCTTATGGGGCCGGGGGATCACATGCCGGCAGAAGAGCTCTCCCACCTTCTCCGCCGCGGCGGCGCCCGCCGCCACGGCAGCCCTGACCGCCCCCACGTCGCCGGTGACCACCATGGCCACCAGACCGGCGCCCAGGGTGAGTCCGCCCACATAGTCCACCTGGGCCGCCTTCATCATGGCGTCCAGGCCCTCAATGTTGCCGATGAGACCCTTGGTCTCCAGTAATCCGATGGCCTTCATATCCACCTCAGCCCTTTCCGGCCAGGGGCGGGATGCGGAGCATCGCTCTGGCCTCGTCCGGGGTCATGGGCGCCATGCCCTTCTTGTGCAGGATATCAGCCAGCTCCGCCACCATGACGGCGTTGTTGTCCACCTGGACGCCGGGGCGGAGGTAGTTGGAGTCCTCAAAGCCGATGCGCACGGTGGAAGCCCCCAGGTCCAGAGCCGTCTTGACCAGCTCGAAGTCCTCCCGGTGGGCCTCGGTAATGCCCCAGAGCACATCCTCCCGGTTGGGGAAGTTCTCATAGACTCCGGCGATCATGGTGCCCAGGGCGGCCACATTCCGGGGCATAGCCCCCTCGTGACCCAGGACGATGGCAAAGAGGAGGGGCTTTACAAAGTCAAACTGCTCGGTGAGCTGCCGGGTGGTGTGGATCATGCCCACCTCGAAGACCTCCACCTCGGGGATCTTGTGGTTTTCAATGATCTGCTGCACACAGTAGCGCACATCCTTGATGGGGTTCTGATAGACGGCCTCTCCTAGGTTCACGGAGCCCACATTGAGGCTGGTAGCCTCCACAAAGGGGGCATAGCAGGGCTGACAGCGTTCCTCGATGGTCAGGTTGGACACACCGCCGGTGGAGATCTCAATGATGATATCGCTCTCGGCACGGATGTAGTCCACCGTCTCCTCCAGCAAACTGAGATCCGGCGTCAGGCGGCCGCACAGGTCCCGAACATGGAGATGGACCATGGCGGCGCCGTTCCTCCAGCACTCGATCACATCCCTGGCAATGGCGCGGGGATTGATGAGTGGGTCCGTGGCTGCCACCGGCGCCACAGAGATCATGACCTTTTTCATCCCGGGACCTCCTTCGCTGCCGGGTCATCCCCCGGCATGATGTCATTTTCCCAATAAATATAGTGATTTTTCACCACTTCCACAATGCGCCCGGCCTGCCGGTCCGCAATGAGGGCCACCATCTGGCGGTGGAGCTCCACAAAGTGGCGGATATCCGAGAGACCGCCTTCCAGGACCCGCTCCACCGTCTCCAACCGGCTGGGTATCGTCAGGCGGGTGATATATTCGGTCACGCTGGCAATCTGAGGATTGTGGGTGGTCTGGGCGATGAGGGCGTGGAACCGGGTATCCAGCTCCATCACCCGCTCCTTGGAGGGCGCGGGGCCCTCCATTTCCGTCGTCATCTCCTCCACCAGCCGCTCCAGCTCGGGTACGCACACCTCCACGTCGGGGAGGGTGAGGGCCAGGTGGAGCGTACCGATGTCCATGACGGCCCGCAGGGTCACGAAATCCTGCCAGTCATTCTTGTGCAGGATGATGTTGTAAAGCATGGGATCGAGCATCTTCTGGTCGTAGGAGTCGCAGACATAGGTCCCATCGGCCCGGCGGATATACACCACGCCGTAAGCCTGGAGCTGTTTGACAGCCTCCCGGACCGAGTTGCGGCCGGCGTTGTACCGCCTGGAGAGCTCCGGCTCCGTAGGCAGCTGATCGCCGGGCTGAAACTCCCCGCTGATGATGGAGGAAATGATGCCGTCGATCACACGCTCGACCACGGATGCCTGTTTTTCTCCCGTCTCCGGCATGGTATCCTCCCCCCTTTCCAAATCCCCGCCGCCGCGACGCGCCGGCGGGGGCTTTTCCGCTTATGGGTGTCAAACGAAGCCGGTTTCCGTTCTCCCGGAACCTCGGCTTCGTCCATTCTGATGCTGTGAGAAGCAGCGCCCCGACCCCGGCCGCAGGGTGCGGACGGGGCCGGCGGGCACGCCGCTTCCAGTATCCTTATTATAAGTGTTTTCCCGTCAAATGTCCACTGGGATTCGACGCTGCCGGAAAAAACATGCTCAGCCCATCAGCATGCCGGGGGCGGTGATGAGGATGGGGAAGGCGATGAGGACGGCAATACAGACGAAGGTGCCCAGGATGTACCACACCAGGTACTTCATGGTCTGTCCCACCCGGATCTTCATGAGGTCGCAGGCCACATAGATGCACATGCCCACAGGGGGAGTGACCAGGCCAATGCCGATGACCACGGTGACCAGCACGCCCAGGACCACGGGGTCGATGCCCACGCTCATGGCAATGGGGTAGATGATGGGCATGAAGAGGGTCAGAGTGGCGATGGACTCCATGAACATGGTGACGAAGAAGAAGAGCAGGAGGATCATGATGAGGATGACTGTGGGATTGGTGGACACGCCCAGCATGATGTTGGTGAGCCACTTGTCAAAGCCGGCGGTGGTGAGCATGACGGTGAAGAGCTTGGCAGCGCCGATGACCACAAAGATGCGCCCGGAGACCCGGACGGTCTCGGTAAAGGCAAACTTCAGGTCCTGGAGGTTGAGCTCCCGGTAGACCAGGCCGCCCACGATGAGACCGTAGGCCACGGCGATGGCGCCCGCCTCCGTGGGGGAGACGATGCCGGCGGTGATGGTGCCGATGATGATGACAGGCATAAGCAGGGCCGGCAGGGACTGCCAGAAGGACCGGAGCACAGGGCCCATGGAGAAGTGGCCGGACTCTCTGGCCACCCCTTCCCGCTTGGCGAAGAAGTAGGAAATAATCATCTGGGTAAGGCCGATGAGCACGCCGGGAGCGAAGCCGCCCAGGAACATCTTGCCGGTGGAGATGCCGCAGATGCCGGCGATGACCACCATGGGGATGGAGGGCGGTATGATGATGCCGATGGTGGAGGATACCGCGGTAACCGTGACGGCCAGCTCCTTGGAGTAGCCCTTGCGGACCATCTCGGGCATGAACATACCGGAGACGCCGGCGGTATCGGCCACGGCGGAGCCCGAGATACCGGCGAAGATCATGGAGGAGAGGACGTTCACATGGGCAAGGCCGCCGTAGATGTGGCCCACGATGGAGTAACAGAAGTCCATGAGGCGCTTGGAGATGCCGCCCTTGGACATGGTGTAGCCGGCGAAGGTGTAGAGGGGGATGGCCAGCAGGGCCCAGCTGTTCATACCCTCAAACATGCGCTGGGCCACGGTGACAATGTTGCCGCCGTCCAAAAACAGGATACCGCCCATGGCGGACAGGCCCAGGGAGATGCCGATGGGCACGCCGATGACCATGAGGACGATGAAGCTGATGAGCAGCCAGGCGATCATTGTACTTCCCCTCCCTCTTCCTTGGTGGTCAGGGTCACCAGCAGATGGATGACCCCGCAGATGATGCACAGCACCCCTGCCACGGGGAAGATCATGTAGACCTGTCCCATGGTGAACTGGGGCATGGTGGAGACGGCCTGCTTGGCCCGGGTGGCCAGCTCATAGCCGCTGTAAGTCAGGATGGCGTAGAATACGATGAGGAACACATCGATGATGACCCTGGTGAGCTTGCGGCCCCAGGGGAATCTCTCCACAAGGGAGTCGATGAGCTCCACCCGGAGGTTCGTGCAGCTCACCGCGATGCCGCCGGCGCCGATGAGCATGGCCCACACATTGGCGTACTGACTGAATTCCATATACCACTTGAAGCCACCCACGTTGGGGATGAGGCGGAGCACCACGTTTGCCATGATGACCACAAACATAACGGCGATCAGGATGGCGCCGATGGCCGTGGTGATGCTGTCCACCTTCTTTTGGATCTTGATGAGCATGGATCCTCTCACTCCTCTCAGGTTCAGGCCCGCCCGCGCGGTCCTTTTCCGCGGGTCAAGGCAAAGGCCGCCGCCCTCCTTTTCAGGGCGGGCGGCGGCCCGCAGGGGTCGCTGCTTAACGTTCTCTGGCGGCTCAGCCCCGGGCGGCCTTCCACTCGGTCAGCTTATCCAGCAGATCGCCATAGCTGTCGGCGTTGTCGGTGAGGACGGAGGCGGTGGCGTCGGCAAAGGGCTGCAGGTCGGGGTAGTTGATCTGCATGCCGGACTCCTCCAGGGTGGCCACCAGCTCGTCGCTCTGGGCCTTGTTCATCTCGCGGTCATAGTCGGCGGAAGCCTTCGCGGCGGCGGAGACGATCTCCTGCTGCTCGGGGGAGAGCTTCTGCCAGGTGCTCTCGGCGATGGTGAAGCACATGCCGGAGTAGATGTGGTTGGTGACGGACAGGTACTTCTGGACCTCATAGAGCTGGTTGTTGTAGATGACGGGGATGGGGTTCTCCTGGGCGTCGTAGGTGCCCTGGTTCAGGGCCTGATAGAGCTCGGAGAAGGCCAGGGGCTGGGGATTGGCGCCCAGGGCGGTCATGGTGGCCATGATGACGGGGTTCTCAGGGGTGCGGATGAGCATGCCCTTCATGTCGTCGGGGGTCTCCACGGCCTTCTTGTTGTTGGTCACGCAGCGGAAGCCGTTGCAGTAGTGGGCCAGAACACGCATGTTGCAGTCCAGCAGGCCCTCCTCGGCCGCGGCCTCGACCTCGCTGTCCATGAAGGCCCAGGCTTCCTCGAAGTCAGCAAACTGGAAGGGCAGGGCGGAAATGCCCATCTTGGGGTCGTAAGTAGCAAAGTTGGAGGCGTCGGTGATGATGATGTCCACGGTGCCGGAGTCCAGAGCCATGGAGTTGATGAGATCGGCGTCGCCGCCCAGCTGGCCGGCGGGGTAGACCTGGGCAGTCAGGGCACCGCCGGTCTTCTCAGCGATCTCGTCCGCAAACTGCTGGGCCGCAATGTTGCGGGGGTCCTCGTCGTTGGTGGACACGCCGATCTTCAGGGTCAGAGTGGCGTCAGGCGCGGGGGTCCCGGTCTCGGCGGGGGCGCTTCCCTCGGGGG